>JABEUL010000225.1 GCA_013044465.1 Acidimicrobiales bacterium | reverse complement strand
CCTCATATAAATACTAAACAAATTAGAAAGGAACGGCATACATAATCGTGAACTGCCCTTAGAGCACCTAATTCCAATTTAAAGTTTTGAGGTGGAGAGGGTTTCAGTTGTCGGCAATTCCGGTTCAGGGAAGACTTATTTTGCCAAGTTGCTGGCCCAACAGATGGGGTGTAGGCACATAGAGTTAGATACCATTTTCCACCAAGCGGATTGGAAAAGTCTTGAAATTGAAGAGTTTCGAGCAGTGGTAATAGAGGCGACCGAAAATGGCCCATGGGTCATTGATGGAAATTACCGCATGGTTAGAGATATCGTCTGGGCAAATGCGGAAACTGTCATATTTTTAGATGTCGGTTTCATCAAAAACACTTACCGGTTAGTCAAGTGATCGCTCTTCCATTCGACCATGAGGCTCAAACTGTGGAATGGAAGCAAGAATGCGCCCGGGCACATGGTTGGACTGGGCCGATAGACTTTGGGTACAGCGCACTAATCCAGCCGAGAGAGCTTCATTTAGGCCACTTGACATCAGGTCATTTTCGTATTACGATAACTGAGTGTGGAGATCCTGGAATCAGCTCGAAAACACGGGATTAAGGACGAAGATATCATGCACGCTGTTGAAAAGGCAATTGCCGTGGCAGAACTCACCGATGGGGCGATGCTTGTTATCGGCCCCGACAGATCGGCAAACCTCCTGGAAATCGTCATCCAGAAGCGAAAAGATGCCGAGATGTTAGCAATCCACGCTATGGGCCTTAGAAAGAAGTACGAAGTCCACCTTCGGCAAATGGAGAAGAACAATGGTTAAGAAATTTGGGGCAACCCCATCAGGTTGTGAAATCACGGAGGAGTTTATCGAAAATGCTGTTGCAGAAGCCGAGAACGGATATGACCTCACCAAAATTAAGCTGCGGCCAGGGCCAGGACGGCATCCGCTACTGGAATCCGAAGCGGCTCCAGTCGAATCAGTGAGGCTCGGAGTAGATTTGACAAAGAAAGCAGCAGAGCGTGCCCGAATCGAAGGGATCACCAAAGCCGAACTCATCCGCAAGGCTCTTCGTGAGTACCTACGGCATTCGGCATGATTCACAGGAAGGGAACGTATTGCTATCCTGGCCCCTAAATACTTGAACCTGGCCAAGTGCTTGGAGAAATTTCAGATAGTGCAGTACTTGTTGGTGAAGGTCATGTCTGCTCTACGAGCACTTGATTAAACATGAGATGATTAAGAAAACTTCCAGGGTCGGGTTTCAACTCGCAAACTACCTTGTTTTTATTGCAGGTATGGCTCTAGGGTTAGTTTCCTTAGTTTTTTACATAGAGGCAGGCGTCATGGCTTTTGACAGTATTCGTGGATATTGGTGGCTGTTTTTGGTTGTACTCATTATGTCTGTGTGTTCTACGTTTGTTTCTGTAGTAGGCGCATTCGAAGTTATTGGCATATTAAGGGGCTCGAAGAGATCTATTACAAAGAAAAGCCTCACAGTTGCTGGATATTTAGGTGCAGGGTTCATTCAACTGGCACTGGCAATCGCGGTTTTTTTCTCTACAATGGTAATACTTGTGGCTTGATCTGACTCTCGAAAAATCAAATAGCTTGGATCCAAGGTGAAAGTCCGGTTGGGAGATAAAAGGCGGAGAGGCCAAGAAATCGTCAAATTTGCAAATAGCCACCAAATGCGCATTGAAGTGACTCCAAATGTGTGCTAAAGTATCACCAAATGCTCAAATATCAAACTCGGCTACGACATGCCCAGCGTATAACCGAAAATGCACTTAAGTCATTTAGGGTTGTTGTGCTCAACGGACCCCGCCAGTCTGGAAAGACAACATTGGCTGGTGAACTTGCCAGGTCTTTTAATGCGACCATAGTTTCACTCGACGATGCAAGCTATTTTGAAGCTTGCCAAACCGATCCTGCAGCTTTTTTAAGCGCTTTTAAAAGGCCGCTTTTTATTGACGAGTTTCAACGAGCAGGAGATAAATTGGTGCGGGCTGTCAAGATGATAGTAGACAGTGACCGATCGCCGGGTCAATTTCTCCTAACTGGGTCGTCGAGATTCTTGACAACTGCTGGACTCTCAGAGTCCCTTGCCGGGAGAGCAGCCATCATTGACCTATGGCCCTATTCCCAAGGCGAAGTTGAGCAATTAGGTCCTGATGCAGACAGCCTGCTTCGTCGGCTTTTTGATCCCGAGGCCAATTTAAATCAGACGAATAGGAAGTACCTGTCGCGTAACGAATATTTACAAATAATTTGTCGTGGGGGATTTCCCGAAATTCAAGACCTCACAGATGAGGCCAAGGATATTTGGTTTGATAGTTATGTTGCAACCATCATTGAACGTGATGTTCCTCTAATTGCCCGTGGACGACATTTAAGTGAACTGCCTAGACTATTACGAGTAATTGCCTCTCGAACTTCTCAAGAAATGAACGTGGTTTCAGTAGGTGCTTCAACAGGGATTGACCGAAGTACTTTGTCGCGTAACTACCTGCCGCTGCTTGAAAGCATTTACCTGATACGCCAACTTCCTTCTTGGTCGCGAAATATAACTGCTCGGGCAGTGAAGCACCCAAAGATCCACTTCACCGATAGCGGGCTTGCCGCAAGTATTCTCGGCATTGATCCCACCGGATTGTTATTGCCAAATGCTCCATTACTCGGACCGTTAGTCGAAACATTTGTGATTGACGAACTTGTGCGCCAAGTATCATTTGCTTCTGGCTCACGCCCGACTTTATATCATTTTCGCTCTCCTGACGGTCCTCAAATAGATGTTATAGCCGAGGCACCCGACGGCAAAGTTGTAGCAATCGAAGTCAAGTCATCTACCTTTGTCGATCGCAGTGACTTCAAGCACCTTTCATTCTTACGCGACAAAATGGACAAAGTTAGCCAACCATTTGTGAAGGGAGTAGTCATTTATCTAGGTGACAAAGTGCTTCCCTTTGGCGATCGATTAATTGCGCTTCCATTGTGCCACATATGGCAAAGCGAGTGAGTATCAAGTTGAACAAGTCATCACTTGAGAATCAGTCACTAAATGGCAATTTCCTACAATGGGCAAGTCCAATCAGTATTGATTATTGCATCAGCTGTCTAAATTTGTGAATTCTCATACTTTCTGAAAGATGAATTGCCTCAGATTCCAATGCAAGTTGCCAATTCCCGAGGACAAAAATTAAAAAAGCGGTCTCAAAGTTATTGGTGCCAGAAAAGTCGTCAAACCTAAAAGAAGATCACGACAACCTCTGGTTGGGAAATGGCTGTGGATAGCTTTCCAGTTGTTTCAGTTCAAGAAGAATGATGTTGTTTGGCGCTTCTGTCTTGCCATTAGCTGATTTTGAATCGCATGATTCTTGCATTAGGCCAAATTGGACATAGCTTTAATTAATTCAGATCAATCTAAGACATCTTTATTTTGGGAAGGTAATCTCTTGATTTAAATGCCAAACTAAAGAGTGATTATATGATCTGGTGGATTTCCGGCTAATGCGCCATAAAGTGCTGGGAAACATCCAGCCACTACATTGTCGACTACTCCAGATGCGCTACAGTTTCCAGGTTCTCCAATTGCAAGTCCTCTTGAAAGTGCACATCTGTCACACATCATGAGGAGAATATTTTGCTCTGCTGCAACTTTAGACAGACGCTCCCCGATGGGGTCTCCTTTTCTGAGGACGTAGTTGTTGTCGTCAAAGAACATCATGCCCACTACTTCAACTCCGTGTACGCCAGCTTCAAGTTGGGGGAGAATCATCTGTCCTAACTTATAATCAGCAGTGTGACCAGAGGTGGAAAAAATATATGCAACTTTCATGCGGCAATACTATCAAGATCATGACTTAGTAGATGCACTTGAGTGTGCTTAGTATTTTATTCCCATTCAGCATGTAGAAAGAGTTGGACATTTAGTCCAAAACAGCCCTGAATGCCAAATTGAGCAGTTTATGATTTAACTAGATCCTAATGGGCTTCACGAGACAGATGGAATAGTTGAAAGTCCGCTTGCGAATCGTTCTTCGGATATTTCTTCGTCAACCATTGAACCTGAGAGAAATGCCTCATAGGCAGCAAGGTCTAAGTGCCCGTGTCCACAAAGGGCCGTCAGTATTACTTTTTCTTCACCGGTCTCTTTGGCAATTAAAGCTTCTCTTATGGCTGCAGCTAGGGCATGAGTGGGTTCAGGAGCAGGCAGGATACCTTCTGATCTAGTAAATGTAATGGCTGCGTTAAAGCACTCAATCTGTGGAATTGATATTGCTTCCATTAGACCTAGTTCGTAGATATGTGAGATCAAAGGAGACATTCCGTGGTATCGAAGGCCACCTGCATGAATGGGATCGGGGATAAAGTCATGTCCAAGTGTGTGCATCTTTAAAAGAGGGGTCATCCCTGCAGTGTCACCGAAGTCGTAGGCGTAGATACCTTTGGTGAGAGACGGACATGATGCAGGCTCAACTGCGCGTATAACTGGATTCATTCGTCCAGCTAATTTCTCTCTTAAGAATGGGAATGAAAGTCCTCCAAAATTCGATCCTCCACCCGTACAGCCAACTAAAAGGTCGACATCAGATTCACCGGCTAGCTTTAGCTGCAAAAGCGCCTCTTCACCGATAATTGTTTGGTGTAGTAACACGTGGTTTAAAACACTGCCCAGTGCATATCTGGTCTCAGGATCTTTGGCCGCAACCTCCACAGCTTCAGAAATCGCAATTCCTAATGATCCTGTGTGATTAAGATTTTGGTCCAAAATGGACTTTCCAGCTGAAGTAATAGCACTTGGTGATCGGTGGACTTTCCCCCCAAAGGCTTCCATCATTACTCGTCGATAAGGTTTTTGATCATAGGAAGCACCTACTTGCCAAACCTCGCAGTCCAGTCCATAAAGTGCGCTTGCATAGCAAAGAGCAGTTCCCCACTGACCAGCACCGGTTTCAGTTGTGAGCTTTTTAACTCCAGATTTTGCGTTGTAATACGCCTGAGGCACTGCGGTATTTGGTTTGTGGGAACCGGCAGGTGAGACGCCTTCATATTTGTAGTAAATCCGAGCAGGAGTCCCAAGAGCTTTTTCTAACCGGTGCGCCCTATAAAGTGGCGAAGGCCTCCACTGGCGATACACATCTAACACCCCACCTGGGATTTCAATATATTTCTCCTGGCTAACTTCTTGAAGTATCAAATCCATTGGAAACAATGGCTCCAAGTCCGCAGGGCCCACTGGCTGGAGAGTTCCCGGGTGCAAAGGAGGAGGTGGTGGCACCGGGAGATCTGGGATTACGTTATACCAAGTAGTTGGCATCTCGCTCTCACTTAGTTCAAACTTGTGCTGCATTATGGCATCGTCCATTGGCACTCTGATCTAACCTCCAATATTTCTTAGTTCTTCATCGGTTGGGATGTGGATAATTTCACCTCGGTTTATACTTACCCAATCTCGAGCCTTTACGTAGGGTCTAAAGGCATGAACTATCTCTTCAAAGTCAATCTTAGTCTTTGGATGCTGAATTTCAAATAGATAAGGGAATTCTTGCCAGGCGCAAATCGAATGCCAAAGGCGAATAGCACCTTGTCCGGTTGGAACTTGCAATATAACTGGTCCAAAAAGTGAGTATCCGCTTGGGAAAAACAACGTAGGAACTCCATAGCCGCCTGATTCCACTACCCTTTGGTGCTCGATTTTGATATCTTCGTGAGTTGAGGAATCTTCAATTGCTATATCTAGCAGGCCTGGATCGACTCCTATCTCGGCTAATAGGGTCTTAGCTACTTCAGGATCGTGTGGTTTTATGCCCTCCTCGTGCAATGCTCGGCCAGCTCGCAAATACCACTTATCTAAAAGGTCCATGGACTCTCTTCGAAGCAACACCCCTATCCGCATCATTGACCACCCATAAGACCAACTCCTCTCCCACGGGTGTTTCTTTCCTTCCTTGCGATTGACCTCTTCGAGGCTAAAGAATTTCCAATTGATAGTTAGATCTGTCAACTCTCTGACTTGTCGAATCCAAAGCGAGGTTCTATATGCCCATGGGCACATGATATCAAGGTGAAAATCTATCTGGTTGGGAATATCTGGAGCGGAATCTTGAGTCGAGGAGAAGATGTCCGTTAGTCTTGAAGTCACGAATCTATCATTGTCCATATCTGAGCAAAGTGCAAAAAGCTCACCACAACTGGCCAATTGCTCTTGAATTTACTAGATTGAGACCAGTTAATGCCTACTATGAAGCCTTGGAGAGGTAATTATGTCAACAAATGTCGATAAAGAACGTCTATTCCCATTATTAAAAGAGGAGTATCTAGCACTAGTTGATCTCGGAAAGTCTCTTGATGAGGAACGCTTCAATGTAAAAAGCTCACTACCAGGTTGGACTGTAAAGGATATTTTCAGTCATATTGTTGGAACTGAATCAATGCTGGTAGGCAAAGTAATGCCAACTATTGAACTGCCTAGCTATGACTACTTAAAAAATGATGTAGCGAGGGCAAATGAAATGTGGGTTGAATCCTATCGAAAAATGAGTGGCGATCAAGTTATAAAGGACTTGGAGGAAGTGGTCGAGCTTAGGCTGGCGTCATTGGGCCCTATGACTCAGGCAGATTTTGATAAGCCTTCGTGGACACCGGCTGGTCCTAATGAAACTTATGGGCGGTTTATGAGGATTAGACATTTTGACTGCTATATCCACGAAGACGACATCCGTCGAGCGCTGGGTTTAGAGCCACATATAGATAAGGACCATTTGGCAATGGCAATGAGCGAACCCGAGACGGGTCTCGGTTACATCGTGGGCAAACGGGCAGCTATTCCAAAAGGAAGTCAAGTCATCATAGAACTTTATGGTGATATAGAGAGGAAGTGGCTGATTGAAGTTGGGGATAAAGCATTAGCTGTTGAATCCTTTTCACTAAACAGTCCCGATCACTTTGCCCATTTGAGGGCTGATGCATTCACATTTTTTAGGCTAATCGGGGGAAGAGTGAATCTATCAGGACTTTTAGATAGCAAAGTGTCGCTTCTTGGCGAAGTAGATTTGAGTAGACAGCTGTTTGAGAACCTGGCTTTTACAATCTAAATTTGCTCGGAATCATGCGTGCAAAGTGGCACTTTTAGAGATATGCTAGGGCGTGTCACTCGAACCGCATCTCGTTGCCAAGAATCTTTATTACGCTGAGTGCCCAAGGTGGCATGACTCAAAATTGTGGTTCTCTGATTTTTTTGACCATGGTGTATGGACAGTAGACGGTGAGGGCACCCTAGAGCGCATTTATGAAGTAATAGGTCAACCATCTGGTCTCGGATGGATGCCAGATGGGACATTGGTAGTTGTGTCAATGTTGGATAGAAGGCTTCTTAAACTTGAGGGTGATGAATTAGTCGAATTCGTCGATATTGAATCAATGGCAGAGTACAACCTCAATGACAT
>JABEUL010000224.1 GCA_013044465.1 Acidimicrobiales bacterium | reverse complement strand
GGCTCTAACCGAAACTAACGGTGACATGGAGGCGGCTAAACTCTGGCTGCGAGAAAAAGGTCTTTCTTCTTCGTCTTCAAGGTCGAGCCGAGAGAATACCCAAGGAGCGATTGCTCTGTCTTCGCATGGCGAAGCTACTTCTATGGTGGAGTTGAAGTGCGAGACTGACTTTGTTGCCAAATCTGAGCAGTTCGTCAATTTTGTCCAGGATTTAGCCGATTTAGTAGCGGCTAAAGGTCCCGATTCGGTAAGTGAATTGACCAATCAAGTAGACCAACTCAAGATCACACTTAAGGAAAATATTGAGCTCGGACAGGCAATTCAACTTGTGGCAGGAGCTAGTTCTAATGTTGGGACGTACTTGCACGTACAGGCCGGTCGTGGAGTGAATGGCGTATTGGTTGAACTTGACGGAGGAAGCGCTGAGATAGCTCATGATATTGCTGTTCATATTGCTTTTACTAAGCCTCAATACCTCAATAGAGATGAAGTCCCTGCAGACGAAGTCGACAAGGAGAGGTCAACTATTGAGAATATTTCGAGAAATGAAGGAAAGCCGGAAGCTGCACTTTCAAAAATTGTTGAAGGTCGATTAACCGGTTGGTTCAAAGATCGGTGTCTTTTGGAGCAAGATTATGTTCGAGACGAAAAACAGAGTGTTGTGTCACACTTGCAAGGCGCAAAAGTAATCAGGTATTACCAAGTTGTAATTGGCGGCTAAAGCGTGACCGAGCCCGCCACTTTTAACGAAACTCCAGCTAGATGGAAACGTGTGGTTATCAAGATGTCGGGAGAGGCCTTGGCCTCCTCGTCCTCGGAAGAGACCATCGATGCCGAAGTGGTGGACCGTCTTGCAGGTGAAATAGCTTCGGCTAGGGAAAAGTTCAATGTAGAAATAGCTTTGGTGGTTGGTGGTGGCAATATTTGGAGGGGTACTACGGGTGAGCACGCAGGAATCGAGAGATCGACCTCAGACACCATGGGGATGCTGGCAACTGTCATTAATGCCCTAGCGCTACAAGAGGCCCTAGAACGCCATAATCAGCCGACTAGAGTCCTTTCAGCACTAAGCATGGCAGAAGTAGCAGAACCATACATTAGACGTCGAGCAATCAGGCACTTGGAAAAGGGAAGAGTGGTGGTTTTTGCAGCTGGGATGGGTAATCCCTACTTCACTACAGATACCCCGGCAGCGCTAAGAGCTGCTGAAATTGGAGCTGAGGCAATATTGAAAGGTACTCATTCTGGAGTTGATGGGGTCTATACCGCTGATCCAAGAATGAATCCGACGGCTGATAAGTTCGAAGAGATTACATTTATGGATGTAATCTCCAAGGAATTAAGAGTCATGGATCTGACAGCGATTACATTTTGCAAGGATAACAACCTGCCAATTCTTGTTTTCGACCTGATGAACTCAGGGAATATTGAGCGTGCGCTTCGAGGTGAGCGAATAGGAACTTTAATTCGGTGACTAGGGACCCGAAAAATAGGTACGCTTGACAGATGGAAGATGACTCGATAATAGCCATTTTGGTGGATGACACCAGGGAAAAGATGGCCAAAGTAGTAACTCATGCCAAAGAGGAGTTAGCAGGGGTCAGAACCTCCAGGCCATCTCCTTCATTGCTGGAACGGATTGAGGTTGACTATTACGGTTCAATTGTTCCGTTGCGCCAGATCGCAGGGTTTAATGTCCCAGAGGCCAGATTATTAGTGGTTACTCCTTTCGACAAGGGGTCTATCGGAGCAATTGAAAAGGCAATTTTGGCTTCTGACCTGGGGATAACTCCAAATTCCGATGGTCATGTTATTCGGTTGAATTTCCCTTCCCTTACCGAAGAGAGACGAAAAGAATTGGTAAAAGTCGTTAAGCATATGGCAGAGGAAAATAGAGTAGCTATTCGCAACATCAGAAGATCTGCCAGACACGAAATCGAATCCATGGAGAAAAAAGGCGAAATTTCAGCTGATGAGTTAGAAAGATCAGAGAAAGATTTAGAAAAACTAACTCACGAATACGTGGCAATGGTGGACGCGGTACTCTCTAACAAAGAGTCTGAATTGTTGGAAGTGTAGAAAATGGCACACGGTTGGATTCACATGGAGGCGGATCTTAGTGGCTGAGGGCGAAATAGAATTTGAATCTAAAAGAGAAGCTGTTCTAGAAGATGGCTCCGATATCAGCACTTCTGAATCTAGCAATTCGAGAGATTTAATTCGAGCAGAGGCAAATGAGGACGAACCTTTAGTAATTGAAGGTGGGAAAATATCACAGCACTGGACCGATCCTCCAACTGGACAGGTTCCTAAAGTCCTTTTACCCGACGGCGACTCTGGTGATGACGAATGGTCGAGGATTTCTTCAAACACCGTGACATGGCGTTCTGAAAAGGAGTGGAGTAAAGACGAGGGAGATGACTTAGTTCATCTCACTGCCGAACTCCCAGCAGTTCAAGAAGGCTCAAAGAAGGCACGCAGGAAACTAGGTGGTTTTTTTTCCAATGATCAGGACGAAGATGGCACTTCAACCCAAATGGACTCAACGGAGTTTCCAGAAGAAGATACAGAGGATGATACCAACTCGTCCAGGATTGATTACCAAGAACACTACGAGAGACCCAGAGCAAGACACTCGGCCTCAAGAAGAGAGCGTGTGTCGCGAGAAGATTTAGAACTAGACGATGACGAGCCTATTTTTTTCAAAGGCAGGCTCTCAGGTTTGTTCGGACGCGCAAAGAGCGAGTCCAGCGAGAACCAAGGCATGCAGAGTAACGAAGATGAGGCCGACGAAAACCAAGTGGTCCCACCTTCGTTGTCAGATGATGAAAATACAAAAGTCCACGTAGATGTCGTTGAATCTAAATCAGACGACGTACTAGATGGGATACCAGATACTAATTTACGTGAAGGAACCCGCCCTTCACCAAATGTAATGTTTGAAGAAGATATTGAGGTTGGTATACCTAACAGACGTATAAAGATTTCTAGTGGGTCAAATAACTTCTCAACTCCGGAGAAAGGGAATACCGAGCTTTCTGTCAGAGTACTAACCGGGGCTGCCATTGCCGCTGCGTGTTCGATCTTTTTTGCTATCGGATCTCAAACCGCCCTCGCGTTAACTTTGTTTGTGGCGACATTAGCGGTATTCGAATGTTACCGTGCCTTCCAAAAGGTGGGGTTTAGACCAGCCACAGTCCTTGGAGTCCTCGCCACAATGGGTGTGGTTCTGGGAGCCTATCTGAAGGGTTCGGTAGCTATATCTTTAGTTGCAGGGCTATTTGTAGTATTTACTTTCTTGTGGTACCTCTCTGGTTCGTCAGTGAATCAAGGCACTTCCAAAAATCACGGACAGGAAAGACCAGTTGCAAATATAGGAGTCACATTAATTGGATTTGGATGGATTGGAGTGCTGGCTTCGTTTGGCGGTCTTATATTGAATCCAGATGCTTACCCCAACGGACATGGAGTGGCCTACTTAGTCACCGCTATCACACTTGCAGTAATTAACGATGTGGGGGCGTTTGGACTGGGAAAACTCGCTGGTTCAAAAGGAAAGCATTTATTCGCTCCAAATATCTCTCCAAATAAGACTTGGGAAGGTTTTGTAGGCGGAACCATATTGACACTAGTTGCAGGTATATTTCTAGGGGCCGTTTTTCATCCTTGGACTATCAGCCATGCTCTTATGCTAGCGATTGTAATTTCAGTAGTGGCCCCGCTTGGAGATTTGGTTGAATCCATGTTGAAGCGAGATCTAAAGCTCAAGGATTTTGGGGCGATCTTGCCTGGTCATGGAGGAATTCTTGACAGGGTAGATGGCATATTATTCGCTCTTCCCGCCACATATGGATTGCTCCAGTTAATGCATTTGAGCTGAGTTTAAATGGTCTCAGTATCGATTGCTGGCTCCACGGGCTCCATTGGAACTCAAGCTCTTGAAGTTATAAGGGAAGCTCCCGATAGTTTCAATGTAAATGCTCTTGGTGCTTGGTCCAGTATTGAACTTTTGGCTAGCCAAGTAAAAGAATTTAGGCCCGAAGTAGTTGCAATCGGAGACGAATCTAAGTATCAAGACCTTAAATCACTGTTGGGTAATGTTTGTGAGGTCAGAGCAGGGTCGGAGGGCTTGTCATCTATTGCCTCTATGTCTGACATTACTTTGAATGCTGTAGTTGGATTCAAGGGGCTTGAGGTCACCGTAGCAACGTTAGAGGCTTCAAAACGTTTGGCATTGGCTAACAAGGAATCACTAGTTGCCGGAGCTCCCGTAGTAAACAGGGTTAAAATGGCTAAAGGTGGGGAAATCATACCCGTTGATTCGGAACATTCCGCCATATTTCAATGTTTAAAATCCGGTGGATCAAAAGAGGTTTCCAAACTAATTATTACTGGAAGCGGCGGTCCATTTCGAGGAAAGACACTTTCAGAGTTGGGAGAGGTTTCCTTAGAAGAAGCATTAAACCACCCAACATGGAAAATGGGTCCCAAAATAACGGTTGACTCCTCGACGCTAATGAACAAGGGACTTGAAGTAATTGAAGCTCATGAACTTTTTGGTTTCGATTACGATGCAATCGAAGTGGTTATCCACAAGCAATCAATTGTGCACTCTTTAGTTAGTTTTATTGATGGCGCCACCATTGCCCAAATTTCCTATCCGAGCATGAAACTCCCTATCTCATATGCGCTTTGCCACCCCGAAAGACACAAAGTTCCCTATGGAATGGTTAATTTGGCTGAGGTGGGACAACTCGATTTCGAAGCTCCAGATTTAAATACGTTCAAGAGCCTTTCTTTGGCATATGAAGCCGGAAGACTAGGCAAGTCAATGCCAACAGTTCTAAATGCAGCAAATGAAATCGCAGTAGATTGCTTTTTAAACAAGAAGCTAGCTTGGCTCAAAATTCCTGAAGTGATTGAACGGACTATGGAGGCCAGTGAGCTGGTTGAAATGAGTGAAATCAAACATGTTTTAGAGGTCGATTTTCTAGCTCGAAAAACTGCAAGAGAGATAATTTCAACTGACTTTTTTTAAAGCTAAAATACTTGATTACCTGGGATTATAATTTCCAGAGGAAAAAATGTGCTTGAAATTGTTCACGGGGGTGTCAAATCTAAAGTACGCTACTCGACGGGCCGCTAGCTCATCGGGTAGAGCAGGGGACTTTTAATCCCAAGGTGGCGAGATCGAGACTCGCGCGGCCCACACTTCTGCAATTTGACCTCATCCGCTTTTCCAAATTGATCACACAATATCCGTCAAGTACAAATTGGAAATACAAGTGTTATCCCTGTAGCTGCCAAGTCTTGAACTTTTATTGGGAGCTATTATGTAGCTGGCTTGAATACAACCTGAAATACGCACCTTTGGCATCCAGTAATTCCTGGTGTGAGCCATGTTCTACTATCTCGCCGTGTTCCATGACAATAATTATGTCGGCCGTACGGATAGTAGATAAACGGTGAGCAATGACAAAACTGGTTCTACCTTTTCTAAGTTTCGACATCGCTTCTTGAATCAAAACCTCGGTCCTTGTATCAACATTGCTTGTAGCTTCATCCAGAATAAGAATCGGAGGATCTGCCAAAAACGCCCTTGCAATAGTCAGCAACTGCCTTTGACCTGAGGAGATGTTATTAAATTCCGACGTAATCACGGTTTTATAACCCTCAGGAAGCGTCTGGACAAAGTGATCAACAAAGGCAGCTTTGGCAGCAGCTATGATCTCTTCGTCAGTTGCACTACTTTTTCCGTAGGCAATGTTGTCCCAAATGGTTCCCGAAAATAACCATGCATCTTGCAAAACCATGCCATAAGCTTGGCGAACTTCGTCTCTAGTTAAGTTGGTGTAATTGACTCCGTCTAGTTTTAAATCCCCTGATTGAATCTCATAGAACCTGACTAACAGGTTGACAATCGTAGTCTTGCCAGCTCCAGTTGGGCCAACAATCGCCACGGTTTTGCCATCTTCTACTTTGAGGGAAAAATCCTTTATCAAGGGTTTTGACAACTCATAGCTGAAGTTTACTTTGTCGACATCGACGTTTCCTTTGTGAGAACTTGGAAGTAACTTGCGATCAATGTTATCCTCCGGCTCTTCCTCGTTCTGGTCGAGAAACTGGAACACGCGCTCAGCTGAGGCTATGCCAGATTGAAGCATATTCATCTGACTCGCAATCTGGGTAATTGGCATAGTGAACTGCCTAGAGTACTGAATAAATGCTTGGACATCGCCTAATGATAAGGTTCCTGAAGCCACTCTGTAGCCTCCTAGTACGGCAATAACTACATAGTTGAGATTGGAAAGGATTTGCATTGAAGGTTGAATTACTCCTGAGAGGAATTGTGCTCTAAAACTTGCCTCATATAGCTTCTTATTTTGGACATCAAATTCACTATTAATTCTTTCCCTTTGTCCGAATACTTGGACGAGGCTATGGCCACTATGAGTTTCTTCAATTAGGCCATTTAAAGTGCCTGTTCTTCTCCACTGAGACCTAAAATTGACTTGCGATTTCTTGGCAATGAAAAAGGTAATTGCAAGCGCCATGGGCACAATCAATACTGACACTGCAGCCAAAGTAGGTGAAATATAAAACATCATTCCCATGACACCTACTATTGTCAAGATAGAACTAAGCAACTGACCTAACCCTTGCTGAAGTGTTGTGCTCAAGTTATCAATATCATTTGTCACCCGACTCAAAATATCGCCGTGCGGGGTTGAGTCGAAGTACTTTAGAGGAAGCTTGGATAACTTTACTTCTACGTCTTGTCTTAAGCGGTACATCGTCCGCTGCGTGACTCCAGCCATGATGTATCCTTGGAAAAAACTAAAAAGTGCACCGAGGGCATACACAAGTGCAGCCAAACCCAATAGTGATCCCAATTTATTAAAATCGAATCCGGCACCTGGAATAATATTCATACTCGATATCATCGATGCAATCTGACCTTGACCATGAGCTTTTAGTTCCGCGATAATCTGAGCCTTAGACATATGCTTTGGAATTTGTTTGCCCACAATTCCATTGAACAAAACATTGGTGGCATCGCCGAGGATTTTCGGCCCAATAACAGTAAATGCAACCGAAATTGAACCTAGTACCAAAGCCATGACTAACTTCAACCGTTCACGGCCAAGTCGCTTGAACAATCGTGAAGTGGTACCTTTGAAATTCTTGCTTTTCTCTCCACTTTGACCAAAAGGCATGCCTCCACCAATGCCGCGGCCCATCATGCTAGAGCCTCCTGACCTAGTTGGGAGATGACAATTTCTCGATACTGTTGACATGAACGCTTGAGATCGTCATGTACTCCCGAAGCAATAACTCTGCCCTCGTCTAAAACCAGGATTTTAGAAGCATCAATGATGGTATTGACTCGCTGAGCAATAATTATTACAGCAGATTCTTTCGTTTCATTTTTCAGTGCTTTTCTTAAATTGGCATCTGTTGTAGCATCTAATGCCGAAAAGCAGTCGTCGAAAAGTAGAAGTTTTGGCATTCGCACTATAGCCCGTGCAATTGAAAGTCGCTGACGCTGTCCGCCCGATACGTTAGTCCCTCCTTGATCGATTTTGGTTTCTAGACCATCTGGGTAGGCCTCTACAAAGTCCCTGGCTTGTGCGATCTCAAGTGCCCTCCAGATCTCGTCATCAGATGCGTTAGGTTTTCCTAAGGTAAGATTGGATTTTACAGTTCCGGAAAATAGATAGGCATTTTGGGGGATAAGGCCTATTCCTGACCAAAGCACATCTAGATCTTGTTCTTTTACGTCCACCCCATTTACTAAAATCTTTCCCGATGTCGCATCAAAAAACCTAGGAATGAGGTTCAAAAGAGTAGTCTTTCCACTTCCTGTGCCGCCAATTATTGCTGTTGTGGCACCTGGCACTATGGAAAAAGTCAAGTCGGACAAAACAGGCAGTTCACTTCCCGGATATCCAAAACTTACCCCTTCAAAGTGAACCTCACCATCCAAATTAACAGGCAATTTTGGAGCTCTAGGAGACTTAATTATGGGATCCTTGTTGACTACTTCCAATATCCGCTCAGCACTTGCTACGGCTCTGGGAACCAGCACCGCCATCATCACCGCTAGCATTCCCGCCATTAAGATCTGCAAGATATAGGTTAGAAATGCGGTCAAGTTTCCAATGGGAAGCGATCCTTCACTTACCATTTTGCCACCGAACCAAATGACGGCAACACTTGAAAGATTGAGGATTACCATCAGCGAGGGAAGGGTAAGAGAAAAGATTCTATTTACTCTAAGAGCAGTATTCGTGAGGTCTGAGTTAGCTCCAGCAAACCGATCTTCTTCGTATTTGGTCTTCACAAAGGCCCTGATGACTCTAACCCCTGTAATTTGCTCTCTGAGCACTTGATTAATCTTGTCAATTTTTACCTGCATACTGCGGAAAAGTGGCACAACTAGGACCAGAACCAATGTGATTACAATCGCCATAGCTGGGACCGATACAAGTAGCAACAAAGACAATCGAGCACCTTCTCGGATGGCCATGAACACGCCACCCAGACTCATCACAGGAGCCATAACCATAAGCGTTAGTGCCATCTGCAAAAATAATTGAACTTGCTGAATATCGTTGGTGTTTCGGGTAATGAGAGAAGGTGTGCCGATTTCGTTCATTTCATGGGCCGAGAAGTTTTGAGCCTTTTTGAAAACTAGCTCTCGCATATCGGCTCCGGCGGCCATAGAAACCTTTGAAGCAAAGTAAACGGCCGTTATGGCAACTATGCCGATGCCTATCGTAATAAGCAACATCCATGCTCCGGTTATATAAATGTAGTGCATGTTCCCTTTGATGACTCCGTAGTTGATGATGTCAGCATTTAAGTTTGGAAGATAAAGACTGGCACCTGCCTGGAGCGCTACAAGGACAACTACTAGAGCTACTAATGACCGATATGGCTTTAATATACGCCTCAAAAGAGCAGTCAGCACTGGTTATCGGATTCCCAAAAAAAATGCTTCACAGAGTGATTAGAAGTATGCACTTCAATGAATTTAGCAACAAAGTGTTGGTTCTGACAAAGTCTGGCAAAGTTGTAGGTAGTTGTGACTTTCCTTTCCGCCGGGAGTTTGGTGTAGTTGTTAAGACTTGATTTAAAACCTAATATGTATTTATGGCACTTGATCCCGGTCTATTGAAGGCACTAGAGGCAGCTTTAGAGGCCGATCCTGAAAATAGTGCTCTTCGATTGCACCTAGCTGGACTGCTTGTCGATGCTGGAAGAACAAAGGATGCCCTAGGCCATCTGGAGATTCTCCTGATTTCAAAGCCAGATCATATTGAAGGTCTTACTCTGGCTTCGAAATGTGCCTATATAGAAGGAGATACTAACCGCGGAGAAGCATGGGGGAAACTTGCTTTGGCGCTTAGTCCAAATTCACCTCCTAGCCAATTCAACTCTGACACTTCTGGTGAGAGCGACTCAGGATCCGATGCTAGTGACAAACTTGTTCAGTCCAGTAGAGATCTCTCACTTGAAAATATTCAAGGAGTGGATTGGAATATGGAACTGCAGTACTTACTCAAACAAGACCATGAAAATAGGGTGAGCCTCGCCGACGTAGCCGGGCTAAATGAGGTCAAAGTGCGTCTCCGGGCGTCATTTCTCGATCCCCTTCAAAATCCTGAACTAAGAAAACTCTATGGAACTACCCTTAGAGGAGGACTATTGTTATGGGGCCCTCCTGGTTGTGGCAAAACCTTTTTGGCAAGGGCAATTGCGGGGGAATTGGGTGCTCAATTTATAAGTGTTGGTTTACATGATGTTTTAGATATGTATATTGGGAACTCTGAAAAGCGGGTGCATGAACTGTTTGAATTTGCGCGAAGAAAAAGTCCTACAGTACTGTTCTTTGATGAAATCGATGCCATTGGTCACGCTCGGGCTAATTTAAATCGTAGTGCAATGCGAAACGTGGTTGCTCAGCTGCTCTCTGAATTAGATGGTGTCAGCACCAACAATGAAGGTGTCTTTGTGATTGGGACTACGAATCAGCCTTGGGATGTTGATTCGGCACTGAGGAGACCGGGCCGATTGGATCGCACCATGTTGGTGTTGCCCCCAGACGTCATAGCTAGGAAAGCCATAATCGAGTTCCACCTTAGAGGGAGACATTTTTCTGGCGAACCTCTAGATGCAGTAGCCGATGTCACTGATGGATTTTCAGGCGCGGACTTGCGACTTCTATGTGAAGATGCTTCGCAACGGGTTTTGACAGATGCTATTCAAAAAGGGGTCACACGCCCGATACTCCAGGCAGACCTTTTATATTCGGCTAAAACAATTTCACCGTCAACGGTCAGTTGGTTAGAAACTGCAAATAATTACGTAACATTTTCCAACTCCTCTGGAGAATACGATGAGCTTGCAACGTATCTAAAAGTCAACAGAAGGTGGCGACGGTAAAAGGCAGTGATTTATATAAGTGAACTGAACGCTCTTGGTCAAAATTAGATCCATGAGCTGCAACTTGATGGGCAATAACATCCGTGATTTGCAACAGTAATTAATTTATGGCTAATAGTTGTTCTGTTCCGTAAGTCCGAAGTTCTCCAGCAAGGAATGGATGTCTGACATAATAGATACTTTTTACCAAATATGCTGACCAAAAACATGGCTTTTAAAGGAATCGGCAAAATAAATTGCCGGAAGTCGCACTGGTGAATTTGGCATGTTACTTAAGGTATCATTTCCAAGACGTTAACCTTAGCTAGGAAGAAAACAATGCAAATATAGGCACATTATGCAGAAGAAACCTATAATCGGTTTGGGCCCATAGAAGTTAAGGTTGCTTAGTTTTTGAGGATTTGTCAAGATCCCCATTCCATCAGCAATAGATATTCTGAGACAACTTGTAATTTGAGTAGCAGCATATGGTAAATTAAACTCAGATTAACATTCATGGGATGAGTAGCCATTTGTTATTATTTGCTGGGCTGAGGAGGAGATCTGAAATGCTAAAAGTTGTTAGTTCTATGTCAAAGTCGGGTGTTGAACTTGTTGGAATTCCAGGGAGGAAAAATAGATTGATTAAGGTCATTAAAGCAATCGCGTCACTCCTAATTACTACGACAATGCTGTTAGGAATATCAACATTTCTCAAAGCTCCTTACGCTAAAGCGACTGGAGTCGCTGGTGGATATCAAGAAGTGGGCGCTATACCGCCTCTTACTCAATCAATTAGCCACGTGAGCTGCTTCTACACTACTTGTGTAGCGGTATCATATGGGCAAGCTGCCTCACCCACTTCCTATGGGGTAATTTACTATTCCTCAAATTCAGGTTCTACGTGGAGCGAAGCACCTACTCCGGTAAGCACGGGAATGCTCTTTAGTGTTTCTTGCGCTTCAGTAACTACTTGTGTTGCAGTGGGTAATGAGAATGCTCCTGTTTATGGTGCAGCCGGGCTATATTCCACAGATGGTGGAAAGACATGGACTCAGGGCAGTGGCTTGGCGAGTTCAAATACCCTCCTTTCAGTTTCTTGCTACTCAGCAACTAACTGCATGGCAGGGACTTATGATGGAGTTGAAGCTACCACAAACGGGGGTCAGACGTGGCTAAGTACTGCTGCTTTGCCAGCAGGCGCGGGCAGTATGGAAGGAATTTCATGCTATGCATCCAGTTCCTGCGTAGCAGTTGGAGCAACCAACAACTATTCGGCAGGTTTTGTTGTATCAACAACGAATTTTGGAGCGAGTTGGACACTTGATACGATTCCAAGTGGAGTTTCTTTGATGAGTGTGTCTTGCTCCTCCAGTGGATGTGTCAGTGTAGGTGGATCTCCAACGAACTCGTCGGCCAATGCCGCCGCAATCTACTCTTCATCACCAAATACTTCATGGAGTTCTGCCACAATTCCCACGGGCCTACCAGGCCTGAGCGACATAAGTTGTGAAAATCAAACTACATGTGAAGCAGTCGGAGGTAATTCAACGTCTGGCGTAGCCATGGAAACTACTGACTCGGGAGCGAATTGGACCAACATTACAGCACCTCCGAGTTCATCTGGATTCAACTCAATAAGCTGTGAAAGTCCAAGTCTTTGTGTTGGAGTAGGAACTCTTAGCTCGGGTGCAATTTTCCTTGATTTCTCGGCTGGAATTGATGGAACATGGATACAAGCTTCCGTTCCCCAAGGCGCTTTTTCTCTGCCAGTAATCTCATGTCCAACTTCCACCACGTGTTATGCAGGTGGCTACACCGGTGCAAATGGACCTAATATTGAAGTAACTAATAATGGTGGTGCTACTTGGTCATTCCAGACCCTCCCGCAATATTCCGGCATTACCACAATTTCGTCAATTAGCTGCGCGTCGGCCTCAGATTGTGTTGCCGTCGCAGGCAACACTTCAACCAGTATCGATTATTACACCACAAATGGGGGGTCCAGCTGGTCTATAGGAACTGTTCCTTCAGGAGTAGTCGTCAGAAATGTGTCGTGCCCGTCTACTACATCGTGTTATGGAGTCGGTTATTCGGGACCTTCTTACTATGGTGCAGTAATAGTTTCAACTGATGGCGGTGCAAGTTGGCTCATAAGCAACCTACCTTCTGCCACGTTACCCACATTTACTGCAATTGCCTGCCCTAGTACCCAAAATTGTGTAGTAGCTGGTGGACAAAGCTCAACTGTAGCGGTGATTGACTCAAGTGACGGCGGAGCGTCTTGGACTCAGGGATCGCTTCCGACCAACATATTTACCATTTCCTCTGTGTCGTGTTCGACTGCGACTATCTGTGTGATGGGCGGTCGATCAACTGCTAATGCTGCTTGGATTATGTATTCCACTAATGAAGGCGCTAGCTGGAGCGCGAGCACACTTCCAAGTGGATCATTTATCGCAGCGCAGTCTTTTTCCTGTTTAAGTAATTCAGAATGTCATGCTTTTGCATATGGCGTGGATTTCTACGTTCCTGCAGCAATGACCAGCTATGACGGAGGCATTACATGGCAATCAGATACTCTGCCTACAAATATTTCTAACTTGTATCAAATTTCTTGCTCTGCACCAACATCTTGTTATGGCTTTGCAGTCGGTACTAATGGGTGGTGGGAAGACTTAAGCTATATGGCCGCTCCAACCATAACTTCGGTCTCACCTTCAAGTGGTTACACAAGTGGTGGGGCAATTGTTACCATAAATGGCACCAGTTTTGCAAACAACTCAACTGTTTACTTTGGCGCATCAAAAAGTTCAAGCGTGCAATTTGTTTCAACTTCTGAACTAAAAGCTGTGTCACCACCGGGGGCATCTGGAACGATAAATATTGCAGTAGTTAACTCAGTCGGACAGTCCACGCCGAATGGAGCCGACCAGTTCACTTATGTCCCGGGTGGCACTTATGTACCTGTCTCGCCGGTGCGAATTGCAGATACTCGGAGTGGCGCCACCGATCCGGCCACCTATGCGGGGCAGACTTTAAATGCTGGTCACGAGTCATTCAATGTTGCAGTTGTTAATGCAAATGGAGACCAAGTTCCCTCAAATGCAATGGCAGTTGTGGCAAACCTTACAGCTGTGAATCCAAGTACTGCTGGGTATTTGACAGCCTATCCTGCTGGCAATGCCAAGCCTGCGACCTCCTCGCTGAATTTCAGTGCTGGAGAGTACGCAGTAGCAAACATGATCGAGATTCCACTCGGCGTTGGAGGCTCTAATGCTGGCAGCATTACTATCTCTAACTTCATGGGTGCTACGGACGTGTTGGTGGATGTTGAAGGATATGTCCTTCCAGATTCGACGGGATCCACAGTGGGCTTATTTAATCCAGTGACTCCATTTAGAATTGTAGATACCAGACCAGGCTCCACGATCCCAGCAGTTCACGTTGGCAGTACTTTTTCTCCGGGGCAGACGGAAAACTTTACCGTTACGGGCACAAGTGGACCCTCATCTTCAATTCCTTCAACCGATGTGTCAGCTGTTGTCATAAATGTAACTGCTACAAATACTTCTTCAGATGGATTTGTGAGCGTTTACCCGACTCCTTCGACACCGCTATCTGCTGCTCCGACGTTTTCATCGCTGAATTTTCTCCCTAACACCAGCGTGCCAAATCGAGTAATCGTTCCAGTTGGTGTTTCTGGTCAGATTTCAGTTTATGTAAATCAAGGCGCAGATATAGTGATTGACATTTCTGGCTGGTTTACCGGCACCTCATCTGGTGCAACTGGTGACTTGTTCTTCCCAGTATCTCCACAAAGGATCGCAGATACCCGGAGTGGTTTTGGCTACAACAATGCAGGACAAACCCTACAGGGTGGTTCAATGCCGGGATTGGGTGCTCCAGATACAGTGTTGACAGTCGGAGTCAATAATGACCTTGTCCCAACAGCAGCGACAGGTTTGGTGGCAAACGTCACAGTTACCAATACCAACTCAGCAGGTTATCTGACGGTTTACCCGACGGGGTCCTCACCACCATACACATCAGACTTGAACTGGTCAACTGGGGAAACTGTTCCCAATGCGGTAGTAGTGGCATTAGGTACTAATGGCGAGTTAGATGTAGCAGCCAATACAACAACTGACTTCATCGTTGACGTAACTGGATTTTATGCTCCGTAAAATATACTTGGTAATTCCGCGCCCAGAGCATTCAAGGTTATTAGGCACTTTGCAAAATGTATAGATAGGCCGTTAATTACTTCTGAAATCATGATGGCAGATGCTTTCAAAATAATTTTGGATAAAAGGGAAAAAATGGTCTACACAACGTCGCCATTTGTACTTGTCGGTTAAAAGAACAAGTCTGGGTAATCTTCTTTGGCAAAAGGGATGACTTTTTGTTATTCAATTTGATAAAATTGTTACTACTCAGTGCCAGAGGCCTAGAGGGATGCTCGGCAACTTAAGTTACATTTTTCACAGTTCAATACGTAATAGATGTCAGCCGAAACAAGTTGTTTGCCTAGGTAAAATCTTTGCCCAAATTGGTAGTCTTGTAATAATCAAGAATATTGATTTCAAATTCCCTAAAATATTTGTCAGTCAACCCCGACTAAAGTAAGTCAGTAGAAGAGAAAACAGTGAGGGAAATGAACTATGTTGATTCAAGACTTAATTGCTGGTTGAACGATATTATGTATTCTCCATATGACCGACTAGGAACTTTTCATGACAGAAAATGACATTGACTCAATGCTTACATCAGGTGAGACTCTATTAGCCTTGCGGAAGGATGAAAAAGCTCTTGAAATTGCTAACAAAGTTATTGGCCTAGAACCCAACAGCAGCAAAGGTTATCTGCTGGCAGCTAGAGCTTCACGGGGTCTCAAAAGGGACCATGAAGCAATGCGTTTGGCTAACATTGCAGTTGCGCTTGATCCGAACAATTTCTTCACGCACTGTGCATTTTCCGAAATTGTAGCCCTCTCTTCTCTAAAGACAGACAAAAGGTATGCAGCTTTGGCCGTCCGAGCGGCAAATGAAGCAATCAGGCTTAACCCTAATTCTGCGGCGTCGTACAATGCCCTTGCAAACGCCCTAGCAGCGTCTCGTGATTTCAAGCAAGCCGATGCGGCTATAAGAAAGGCAATTGAATTATCTCCGCTTGAGAGTTATGTTTGGATTTCGGCGAGCAGCATAGCTATCCAATATAGAAACCATAAAGCAGGGATGAAAGCTTGTCAGTTTGCACTGAAGTTAAATCCAACTAGCCCGGCAGCGATAAATAACCTCGGTGCTTGTCTTAATCAAAAAGGACAATGGACGATTGGAGCTGTCGCATTTTTCGATTCAGCTAAAATTGATCCGCGCTCAAGCGTTGCTCGGTCAAATGTTGAGTCAATTGGGTATAGATACCTCCAGATACTGAGCATCTTGATTCTGCTTCCACTGCTAATAATATTCCCAATCTTTTTGATTGCTCGATTGTCGGTCGCGACTTGGATCTCTAGGAAGCCAGAAATACTTAGACCCCTGGCAAATCGATTGGGATTAAGGGTAGCGACGTCAAAGAGAAATCGCAATAAATTCGAGAAATATATGAGAAAGGCTCAGAAGAGAAAATTAGATTTTAAAGAAATGAGCACGTGGTCAGTGCTAAAGGGACGACAAAACTTAATGAGAACGATTGCCTATATATTTGTCATATTCTTTTTGATGTTCGGAATCGGTTTTGCCGCAAGTCTTGCCTCTGTGGCCCAAGGAAAAATTGTTTCCTATGCCATTGGATCCTTCATTTGTTTAGCAATAAGTATCTCTTTGGTAGTTTATCTAGTTAAATCTAGATCGTAGTAGCTAGTTGGTGACGAGATAATGTTGGAACATTAGCTAAATAAGTGTCAAAGTAAACTTCAAGGTGTTCTTAGGTCCAATGCCTGAATGTTTACTTTGTAATGTTTGACCAGAACCAGAACCATTTTAGCGAAAGGCGAAGTCATCGGAATTGGGTAAGGGCAGTACGGATTCTCTAATGGCATCTTGTGAAGATTTGCTGGTCTTGCGAAAGTCTGAAAACGCTGACACCTCCCGTTGAACTGCTCAACAATTGACTAATTTCCTCTTGAATGAAGTTTTCCGCTGATAGTGGGTATGAACGGCAATATTTGGTTTTTTGACAGCTCCTGCGTCTCACCGTACAAGCCAGGACCATTTCCCAACCGCTTTTTAAAGGTTTCCAAGACCTCATGTTTTTGAGGTCTCGAGCAAGGACTTCCCATTTCCAATAATCTCTTTTTGACGCCTTCTAATTTAACTCTTCATGCGTCAACTTTTCTGATTGTGAAGGCTTAGCAGTAGGCAAAAGCTGCAAAGTTTTGATTGGAATTGATAGTTTATTAATGAATTGCGCCGAAGTGAGAAAGGGGATAAATGGAAATTGATTCATTAGTGGAATCTTGCAATGCATTAATGGCAATGAAAAGATATTCTTCAGCCCTCGAAATAGCTTTCGAAATTATTCGGATTGACCCTGAAAATAGTACCGGGTATATTCTTGCAGCCAGGTCGCTAATGGATTTGGATAGACATCGAGAAGCCATGAGCGAGGCAAGCAAAGCAGTAACACTTGATCCGCTCAACTACAATTGCCACTTGATTTATTCTGATGTGGTCAGTCGGTCTCCGAATATAAGTCCCGGTGAGATAGGTAGTGCAGTAATAGCAGCCAAGGAAGCGATTCGGTTGAATCCGCTTTTCAGCGGGTGCTATCTCGCTTTGACTAATGCATTAGTTAGAGCTAAGGATTATAAAGAAGCAAATTTTGCAGTTCTGAAAGCAATTGAGCTTGATCCTATGAGTTCGACAATTTGGACAACTGCCGGATATGTTGCTTTGAGAGCGAAAAATGCTAGGGCAAGCGAACGTGCTTCACTCTATGCTCTGACTCTTGATCCCAATAATGCATTGGCCATAAGCAACCTTGGTTATGCAATGGAATTGAATTTTCGTTGGACTGTTGGAGCAGTAGCGTATTTTAATGCCGCCAAAATCGACCCCAAGTCTTCTTTAGCTGTCAGCAGAGTTGAAGGAATTGGATTTTCCTATTTTCGATTGATAAGTACGCTTTGCTTACTTCCTCTGATGCTGGTGCCTCCAGCCTATTTTATTGCTGTTATAGGTCTAAATTGGTGGTGGCGCACTAAGCCAGCAAGAGTGAAACCAGCCGCTCAGAGACTCGGAATAGGGATAGCGACTTCAAGGCGAAGCAGGGAAAGGTATGAGAGGTATATTGGTAAAATTCAACGTGAGATTAGAAATCCCAAAGCATTGATCAACTGGTCGGCAATTCGGGCACAGAAACCCACGCCTGGTAGAAGGTATGAATATTTTGGGGCCGCTGGCCTTGCAGTGATGTTATATTTTTTTAGCATCTATCTTGTAGCAGGAGGGGTCAAGCAGCCAAATGTAAATAAACATGCAGCATTTGTCGGATCAATAGTGCTCGCCATTCTCGCCTTAATATTAACTGTGATCTTCATCAGATGGGTTTTGAAGGAACGTAAATTTGCAAAATCTTTTTATAGCTAGAACACAGCTCGAAAATCAATATTTAATTGAACATTGGTCCAATTAAATATTGGTGCTTCTCGGATGCATTAAACCAACCGAGAAAGGATTTATTATGTTCGCATTGAAAACATGTTAATTGGGCAGCAAAATGCCTAGAAGTCGAAACCGAGTTAGTACCTATAGGAATCTGGCTTGAATGGTCCTTCAGTGGGAACACCAATATACTCTGCTTGGTCTTTGGTCAAAGTAGTCAATTTGATTCCTAAAGCGTCAAGGTGCAATCTTGCTACTTTCTCATCTAGTACTTTGGGTAAAACGTAAACTCGGTTTTCATACTTGGTCGTGTTAGAAAAGAGTTCCACCTGAGCCATTGTTTGGTTGGTAAAGGAGTTTGACATGACAAAGCTTGGATGTCCTGTGGCATTTCCAAGATTCAAAAGTCTTCCTTCACTGAGCACAATAATTGAATGGCTATCGGGGAAGATCCACTTGTCGACCTGAGGTTTAATATTCTCACGGACTATTCCCGGGAAAGCAGTTAGGCCAGCAATATCAATTTCATTGTCGAAATGTCCAATATTTCCAATTATTGCTTGGTTCTTCATTTTGGCCATATGTGCTGCAGTTATGATGTCACGGTTTCCAGTTGCGGTAATGACGATGTCTGCAATTTCTATTACGTTATTCAATGTGTTTACTTCATAACCCTCCATGGCTGCCTGCAGTGCACATATTGGATCAATTTCAGTGACAATGACTCTGGCGCCTTGACCACGAAGTGATTCGGCACATCCTTTGCCGACATCGCCAAATCCACATACTACGGCAATCTTTCCCCCGATTAGGACATCGGTAGCTCGATTGATTCCATCGATAAGTGAGTGTCGACATCCATATTTATTGTCAAATTTAGACTTTGTTACCGAATCATTCACATTTATTGCAGGAAATAAAAGTTCTCCGTTGCGTTCCATCTCATAGAGACGGTGGACCCCGGTGGTCGTCTCCTCGGTTACACCTTTGATGCCGTTGGCCATTGTGGTAAAGCGGTTGGAGTCATTCTCAAGCGATCTGGCTAATAGTTTAAGAACCACACTGTATTCTTCGGAGTCATTAGCACTTGGCAATGGAACAGATCCTGCCTTTTCAAACTCAACACCTTTATGGACTAAAAGCGTGGCGTCTCCTCCGTCATCGAGAATCATGTTGGGCCCACCCTCTGGCCATGCAAGTGCCATTTCTGTGCACCACCAGTACTCTTCTAAAGATTCGCCCTTCCATGCATAAACTGGGATTCCCTGGGGGCTCTCAGGAGTGCCGTCTTTGCCAACTACAACAGCCGCCGCTGCATGGTCTTGGGTTGAAAAGATGTTGCAACTTGCCCATCTGACTTCGGCTCCTAATTCAGACAATGTTTCGATCAAAACGGCGGTCTGTATCGTCATATGGAGCGAGCCTGTGATTCTGGCACCCTTAAGAGGCTTGGTGGCACCGTACTCTTTACGCATTGCCATGAGACCCGGCATTTCGTTCTCGGCAAGCACCATTTCTTGCCTTCCGAAGTGAGCTAAAGATAGGTCTGCAACTTTGTAATCATCTGGATTGAGAGCCACCATGGCTTAACCTCATTTCTAATTGGCCTTGATATCGGGAATAATCAGGTATCGTTAAATAACTTTAGTAATAATAGAGCATAAGCAAGGCTCCATAATTGACCATTGTGTCAATAGGAAAGTTGATGTAAATATTTCCGTGGGGTTGTCAGGACCTTTTCGCTCAGCCGACCAATCTGAAACCTTGGCTTGAGTGACTACCAAGGAAATTCTCCTATTTACCCTAAAAGTGTGCCCTTGGAAGTGGTTTTGGCATTTACAGGCAATATAGCCTCTAGACCAGGACTTTGGTTGAAGTTAAAATCGTTAGTCAAGTTACTTAGGATTTTCTCATTTTCCTTCACGTCAAGTCGCGGATCGGGTCTGCCGTCGGTTAACGGGTCAATCCGAGCACCGCTTAAGAAATCGTCATCAATAAACCGGCCATATGCGCCAAAGCTAAGAGTTTGGTGGTTGATATAACCATGTCTTGTAAAAGAACCTATAATCATCGCCAGACCTGGAGGCTATAACCATTCTGGTTAACGCATGGGGGCAACGTGGTTATGAAAGCCACCCCCATCATGACTTTGAGCTACTACATTTATTAGGCTCATTACATAGCTCTGACCAGCACTTACCCTGGCAGGTGAATGGTCACTAACCGTGGCACTTGGAACCACCCAAGATACGGCAGGAAGATTTCCACTTTCAGTCCATAAAGGTGTTGAGTTTGAAAAGCCAGGTATCATTTGGCGCCTGAAATTTGGACGTACATTTCTGGGATTTTCCTGAATAAATTGTAAAAATGCATGGGAAGCACGTAGAACGGATAGTATAAACCTATATACCCCATAGGGTATATCTAGAGGCTAGGCAACTCAGGAGCATAAAAGTGGAATTCAAATTCTTCAACCGAAGCAGCGATAAATCTCTTGAAGTGAGTAGTGCAAAAGAGTTGATTGACAATGGGGAACTCGTAGTAGTCGATGTCAGAGAGCCTCACGAGTTTCACAGCGGACATATCGAGAAATCTATCCACATTCCTTTAGCTAGTTTGGAAAAATCCCTTCATTTACTTCCAAAAGACGTGCACTTACTGGTAGTTTGCAGATCCGGAATGCGTTCTAGCAGGGCCTGCTCTATGCTTTTAAAAAATGGGCATAAAGCATCTAATTTAAAGGGCGGGTTAATTGCTTGGATTAATCACGGATATTTATTATCCGGCGGTTAAGTAGCTATTAGGGCCTAGAGACCAACTTTAACCGATACTGTTAGGGCTTATTTGTTTCGGATTTGGGCATCTAGCTTGATTTTTATATCTGATACTCGAAAAGTTACCTTAGACACTTGCTGTTTCATTGTCTCATTAGTATAATTTTGATAATCAATTTATTGTATTCAACAATGCCTGTTTGAGGAGGTCTTTTTAGATGGATGAATCATTAGCTGAACTAGCGACGTCTGGAAATAACGAAGTGTTCCACGATCCCGCTGAGGATGCAATAAGAGATTTGATCGGCTTAGGATCAGATACTCCAATCAACATGGCATTGGCAGTTTCTTTTTTTCTGCAGCATATTGCTGATAATCCATGTGATCACACGAATTCTCCGAATCAATACCATGACAAGCCACTCAGGATGCTTGCGATTCTCGTCGAGTCAATCGGAATCGAGGACAACTTTGGAATTTATGCTGACGCCGATGTAATTTCCTACGAAGATGAGCTTGACGAAATTGCTGCTGCCATATTTCAAGGAGACGTCACGGTCAGAGGAGATGAGGCAACCTGGCAAAAAGTAATAGTGGATGGTCTGACTCAAGATAGGGAAGGGAAGAAAGTCTGTCTGGCAGATTTTCTAATTGGGCGAGACGATCTTGAAACTATTTGGATAAATCCCAGATAGTTAGGAGATTTTCACCATCAATACTTGGTTGTAGTGCAGATTTGCCCTGGGATTGGAAATTTCTACCACATTAAAACTAAATTTTAGGGGTGCCGATTGTTGTCAGGTATTTAAGTAGGAGGATTTAATGTACGAGTGGTCTCAAGAGCAGCTTATGATCAGGGATGCTGTCAGAAGATTTATATCCGAAGAAGTTTCACCTATTAGGGATGAACTCGAATTTGGAGATACCCCTCCATATGGAGTTGTCCGCAAGCTGGCAGCGACTTTTGGTATGGATGCTATGGCGAGAGAATCTTTCAAGAAAAGGATCGAAAGGGACCGACTAGTCGAGCAAGCTCTCGCTGAGGGAAAGGAGGTGCCTCCCAAAAAAGAGCGAGATGGAGGCGATGGGGGAGCAGCTGCGATGACATTAATTCCCATAATTGAGCTTTGTCGTGTTTGCCCTGGAATTGTTACTGCTATGGGGGTAAGCGTGGGACTTGCTGCAGGCACAATAATGTCACGTGGAACGCTTAGCCAAAAAGAGCGCTGGGGGCTCGATCTTTTAACATTTGAAAAGATTGGTGCGTGGGCCATTACGGAGCCCAATTCAGGTTCGGATGCACTCGGAGGCATGCAAGCAAGTGCGAAGAGAGATGGTGATGAGTACATCTTAAATGGAAACAAGACATTTATTACCAACGGACCATACGCTGACACAATTGTTTTCTACGCCAAGTTAGACGATGGGTCAAAAGAAGATGTCAGAAATCGAAAAGTACTAACTTTTGTACTCGACAAAGGAATGCCTGGACTTGAACAGTCGAAGCCATTTAGGAAGATGGGGCTTCACTCTTCTCCGACTGGTGAGCTTTTCCTAAGCGATGTCAGGGTCTCCAAAGATCGATTGCTTGGAGAGACTGAGGATGAGAAGCAAGGAAGTGGAAGAGAAAGCGCAAAGGACAACTTCGTAACTGAAAGAGCCGGCGTGGCAGCAATGTCTCTAGGTATTATCGAGGAGTGTCTTAGCCTTTCAGTCAAGTATGCCAAAGACAGGATGCTTTGGGGTAAGCCAATATCTGATTTTCAGCTTATTCAGCTTAAGCTGGCCAAAATGGAGGTGGCGAGGCTGAATGTACAGAACTTGGTATTCAGGCATATTGAGATGCAGGCCGCCGGAAGGTCCCTAACTTTAGCGGAGGCCTCCGCAATGAAGTTATATAGCGCTCAAGCTGCATCGGAAGTAGCAATGGAAGCTGTACAGCTTTTTGGAGGCAATGGATATATGGCTGAATACCGGGTCGAACAACTCGCAAGAGACGCTAAAGTTGCCCAGATTTATGCTGGAACTGACGAGATTCAAGTTACCCACATAGCTAAAGATCTTCTCCGCCGGGAGATTTAAGAGCAGATTCTGCTTCATTTTTAGACCTAAATCAAAATTTCAATCTATAGTTGCACCTAATGAGTAATTTCCCATATAGCGATAAGTATAAGATCAACTCTGTTCTGCCAGAGAAGGGCACGCCAAGGCAAGAGGTTCTAAACGAACTTTTAGATATGGCCAAAGAAGAGGATGCTTTCTGGGAGACAGGCAAGTGTTCGGGAACAATGTACTGCGGCGATCATGACCATTATGCGTACTTGCAGCAGGCATTTGGTCTGTTTGCACACGTAAATGCACTTCAGCGCGACATGTGCCCAAGCTCAACAAAATTTGAAGCTGAAATTATTTCGATGGCACTCTCACTTTTTCACGGTGAAGAGGTAGAGGGCACTAAACCAGCTGGTTTAGTAACGAGTGGAGGCACTGGCTCGATTGCTCACGCCATGCTCTCCTACAGGGAACTGGCTAAAAGTGAACGCGGAATAGACCATCCTAAAGTAATTAAACCAGAGACCGCTCACCCAGCATTTGATAAGGCATGTCACTTATTTGGCATTGAACTCCTCAGAGCACCTGTTGATCCAGCAACTACACAAGTTGATCTTGATTGGGTTAAAGACCATATTGACAAAGATACGGTGGCACTTGTGGGAAGTGCATGCAACTATGGCTACGGGACAATTGATCCAATTTCTGAGTTATCCGAGATAGCTCTAGATCGTGGAATTGGCCTTCATGTAGATGGCTGCCTGGGCGGATTTATTCTTCCCTTTGGTGAAATGCTTGGATACGATATTCCACCATTTGATTTCAGAGTGGACGGAGTTACGACAATATCTGCTGACACCCATAAATATGGTTATGCATTTAAAGGAACTTCAGTCGTACTGTTTAGAGATATGAAACTGAGAAACTCGCAGTATTTTTATCTCACTGACTGGAGTGGTGGCAAATACTGCTCGCCCGGAATGGACGGCTCAAGATCGGCTGGACTCATAGCTGCCACGTGGGCGTCAATGGTTCACTTAGGTAAAGAGGGTTATCTCAAGTATGCCAAAATGATCTTTGAAACAGCAAGAGAAATGATTGATGCTGTCAAATCTCATGAGGAGCTTAGAATCATTGGTAATCCAACATTCCTCTTTAGTTTCACCTCAGATGAGTTTGATATTTATCATATAAACGACTTCATGAAGTTGAAAGGCTGGAGATTTAACGGACAACAGTATCCAAATGCTCTGCATATGGCTGTCACAAGACCACAGACACAACCTGGCGTAGCTGCAACGTTTTCTTCGGATTTGGCTGAGGCAATCGAATATGCGAAATCCAAGAAAGATACCGTGCCAATGTCCAGTGCCGTCTATGGGGGAGTAGCCGGAGGAATGACTTCCGAGGCAGATGAGTTCATAAAGATGTTTATGGCCGAGATGATGGATGGTTTCCAAGCAATACCTGACTAAGATCAAATTTAATGAAGGTTTTAATGTCAGGTGCAAGTGGGTTTATTGGTTCATATCTAAAAAGTGATTTAGAGAGTGACGGCATCGAGGTTGTAAGCCTTTGCAGACAAAAATCGGATGTGGTTTCAGGTAAATCAGTATTTTGGGATCCTCCTAATAAAGAGATAGACATAGAGTCATTGGACAAAATTGGTTCGATTGACGCAGTTGTTCATTTGGCCGGAGAGAGTATAGGAAATGCCAGATTCAATAGCACAGTTAAGGAAAAAATACTGGATTCAAGGGTAAAAACTACTTCGCTACTTGCAGAAACAATTTTGAAACTTCGCTCAAGGCCTAAATTATTTATCAGTGGTTCGGCAGTTGGAATATATGGAAACCGAGGTGAGGAAGTTCTTTCAGAACAGTCAAAACCTGGAACTGGCTTCTTGGCCCAAGTGTGTCAAGCTTGGGAGAACTCTACCAAGAAATGTGAAGCAGGTGGATTAAGGGTAGTTAATATCAGGACGTCTATCGTGCTTTCAAAGAACGGAGGGGCGCTGAAACGTCAGCTTCCTATTTTCAAATTTGGACTTGGTGCCTCACTTGGTTCTGGGAGTCAGTGGATGAGCTTTATCACGCTACAGGATGAAATAAGGGCTATAAGGTTTCTGATAAAAAATGACAGTATTTTTGGACCAGTGAATCTCTCAACTAACAACCCAGTGACCAATAGAGATTTCACTAAGACTTTGGGGAAAGTACTATCTAAACCAGCATTTCTAAAGGTCCCCAATTTAGGGTTATACATGGCAATGGGAAGAGAACTATCTCAAGAGTTACTTTTAACCTCGCAAAAAGTTTCACCAAAAGTTTTGACTGAAGCAGGTTTCCAATTCCAAGCCGAGACGATCGACCAAGCATTAAAAGTTGCTCTGGCTAGCTAAATTAGTGAGCCCCAGTAGGTTTTTTGAACTTAGGAATAGCTAGAGCGCTAAAAGTTCCTAGGATCGCTATAAATCCACCCACAAAAAAAGCTCTCGACCAACCCGAGGTCAAGGCTGAGGCGACAAATGCCTGTGAATGGTTGGAGCTGTGAGACATAAGTGACGCAGTTCTATCGGAGGCAATAGTTACCAATGCCGCAAGTCCCAATGCACCTCCGACCTGACGTGAAGTATTGACCAAACCCGATGCCAGTCCGGCGAATCTTGGTTCGACGCCAGCAGTTGCGGCGGCTGCAACTGGGGCAAAGGTGAAACCGAGACCAAATGTAATCATCACTCCTGGAATAAGAACAATTGATAGGTAACTTTCATGAGGTGATAACCCGGAGATCCAGACAAAACCAATGGATGCAATTATCGGGCCAATGATCAGAAAAGGCTTTGGCCCAATTGAAGTAAGTAGCCTAGAGGAAATTGTGGCGGCGACTGCGATCGCAATTGTTTGCGGAAGGAAAGCAAATCCGGTTTTCAAGGGTGAGAATCCGAGAACTGTTTGGAGATATAGTGACACAAAGAACCACATGGCAAATGCTGCAGCACTCATAAACATCATCACCAAATTAGAGGCAATCAGTGTTCTGGACTTCAATAACTTGAGTGGAACCAAAGGCGACACCGCAAATTTCTGTTCGACTAATACAAAAGCTGCAATTAGAACAACTCCGATACCAATAGCAGCAACAGTTTGCCAGGATGTCCAAGCATAGCGGTCAGTTTGCACTATTCCGTAGACTACTGATGAAAGACCGGAAGTAATTAAAACTGCCCCCAGGATATCGAGGTGTTTGTCTGCATGAACATTTTTCAGTTCGTGGATGATAATTCTTGCACCCACGAAGGCTAAAACTCCGATCGGCACGTTCACAAAAAGGATCCACCTCCATGAAACCAGATCAGTCAGAATTCCTCCAACCATTGCACCTGCTGCCCCTCCACCTGCTGCCACAGCACTCCAGAGCCCGAGGGCTTTTGCTCTTCCACTAGGAGTAGTAAATGTTGTGATAATAATTGTAAGAGTTGCTGGCGATAAAATCGCTCCTCCGAGTCCCTGGACGGCTCTTGCGGCTATTAGCTCACCTTGAGTTTGTGAAAAACCTCCGAGAAGGCTCGCACCTG
>JABEUL010000223.1 GCA_013044465.1 Acidimicrobiales bacterium | reverse complement strand
TTTTAAAAGTGATGGCCTGCCAATGAGAATGGCTCCTGATCTGTCTGCTGCCAACTCACGATAGCGAGAAAGCGCACGGGTCAATAAAAAACTAATGGCATAGACCACAATTGAAACGAGCATAACGATCAGCTCAACGCCTACAGCATTTCCACCATTTCGATCCTCCTCCCCAAAGCCGCCGAAAAGCCCAGCATAGTAAGCAAAACGAGTGAGCATCCCTGCCATGAGTCCCAAAAATCCGGCAATTGTCATCACAGCGACATCCCGATGGGCCACATGTGAGAGTTCATGTGCCAATACAGCTTCAACTTCAGGCTCATTGAGCCTTCTCATAAGACCAGTTGTCACACACACCACTGATGCTTTGGGGCTTCTCCCAGTTGCAAAAGCATTTGGGATATCGGTGTCAGCTATAGCTACCCGAGGTTTAGGCATATCGGCAAGTGCACAAAGACGGTCAATTATTCCGTGCAACTGAGGAGCCTCGTTGGGTTGCACTTCTTTGCCCCCCATTGAATAAAGGGCAATAGGACCACTGAACCAAATTTGGCCTACTAAAATAACTACCGAGATTCCAATTGCAAAGATCACCGGCACCTTAAGCAAGAAAAGAACTCCGCTTAATGCAACAAATAAGATAAGTAGTAAAAGACCGACGACAAACATTCGAAATGAAAGTCCTCGGTCTGTACTAAAACGTGTGCGGGCCACCCGCTAGCTCGACCCTTCCTCTAAAAGTTCTTTGACTTCACTCAAGGTTGAGCCCTCGTGTGGAATTGCCAAATCAGAGGGATCCAAATTCTCGATATCGGCAGGCTTGCCTTCTTGACGCACTTTCTCAATAAGTGCATTAAGAGCATTTTGAAATGCTTCTTCATCAGATGATTCAATGGCCTTGACCATCATGTCATCGAGTGCTTCTAGTTTGGCAAGTTCGCTCTCTGGAAATTCGAATTTACCTTCGCCTAATATTCTTACAATCATTTCGGTGCCTCCTCGCTTGGAGCTGCTTCAGTTGGAGCCGGAGCGCCACTATCTAGAGCAGCGGGAGCTGAAGCCATTCCTAACTCCCCTTTTAGTTGAGCCAGTTCAAGTTCGACTTGACCAGATGCCGCAGTTTTATTCAATTCATTTTGAAGTGAATCAGTAGTGCCCATCACGTCATCTAGTGCACCAGTACTCATAAGTTCGTCCATCGCACCGGCACGTGCCTGCATCTGGACAACTTTGTCTTGAGCTCTCTGCATTGAAAGTCCGATGTCACCCATCTCTTCAGAGAGTCCCGTGACGGCTTCAGAGATCTTGGTTTGAGCTTGAGCTGCAGAGTAACTGGCCTTGAGAGTCTCTTTTTGAGTCCTAAAAGCTTCTACACGAGTTTGGAGCTGCTTAGAAGTTGCTATTAGTTTCTCCTCTTGAGCTTGGAGTTGCTGGTGCTGGGTTTCTAAGTCAGTCAACTGATTGGCAATAGTTGCCCGCCTCGTAAGAGCTTCGGTTGCCAAATCTTCTCTATTTTGAGAAAGTGCTTGTTTGGCCTGGTCTTGGAGCTTTGTTGCTTGAGCTTGTAGCTGTTGAGCTTGGAGCTCTATTCTTTTTCTAGAAGTAGCAACATCGGCAACTCCTCTCCTAACTTGTTGCAGCATCTCTAACTGCTTCTCGTAGGAAAGATCTAACGTCTCTCGTGGATCTTCTGCCTTGTCAAGCACTTTATTTGCTTTGGCTTGAACGATGCCTGAGAGCCTTTTCATAACACCCATTTAGCAAATTCCTTTCTCGCCAACTCCTGTCAGCGCTTAACCAGCCGCCCCCGACTGGATAATACCGATTGTAGATTGAATTTAACCACCGTGTCACCACGCGGACCCTAATTTAGCCTTTGAAAGGGAAATAGGGTCAATTTCCGATTCTTGACCCACTTTGACTGAACCTGAAATCTTGCAATAAGCCCATTTCTGTCGCTTTCTTCCTAAATTTGCTATGTTGTCCACCTGTTCCAACTAGCCTAATTGACATGAAAAACACGGGTCCCGTAAATCTATGTTTGATGACCATTCACGCCCATCCAGACGATGAGTCCTCTAAAGGCGCAGGTAGCGTGGCAAAAGCTTCGCAGGAAGGCATTAGAACCGTCCTGGTAACTGCAACTGGCGGCGAAGAAGGCGACATCTTGAACCCTTCCTTGGATTATGAAAAAACTAAGGCAGATATAGCAAATATTCGCGCCAAAGAACTGGATTTGGCAGCAGAAATCATCGGCTTTGACAAGATCTACCGCCTCGGTTACCGAGACTCTGGAATGGCTGGATCCGAAGCCAACGGCAATCCTGAGTGTTTTGCAAATGCCCCCATAGATGAGGCGGTTGGAAAATTAGTTGAGATAATAAGGCTTGAAAGACCCGATGTAATTATCACCTACGGGTCAGATCAACAGGGTTATCCTCACCCTGATCACCTTAAGGTACATGAAATCTCAGTTCCAGCTTTTTATGCCGCCGCAGATCCAGAGAAATACCCTGAATTTGGTGAAGTACACACCCCTAAAAAGCTTTATTACTCAGTTTGGCGAAGGACCAGATTCGAAGAGATGCACAAAAAGTTTTTAGAGCTTTCCTTGGAGTCACCATTCGACGAAAAATGGCTAAATCGAACGGAATCAGAAGTTGACACAACCACTACAAGCATCGATGTGTCAAAGTTCACACATGTAAGAAGAAATGCCCTGTTAGCCCACGCCACCCAGATAGATCCCAACTCCAAGTTCTGGTTCGGGCTTCCACCTGAAGTAATGGATAACATCTATCCCTTTGATGATTACCACTTGGCAATTGATCTGACCCAAAATACAGTCGATTCTAAAAAGAGCAATGAACCAGACGATGAGCTTGAAAACGACCTTTTTTCGGGAGTTAGGTAAGACGCATTATTTTCGGCTAGTGTTGCCTTGAGCGCAACTAGTTGAAAGACTAAAAGGAGGATTGGTTTTATGTCCAAATGGCTTACTCAAGAGTGGATGGATGAATCTAAAGAGATGGCTAGTTCACAGCCAGAACGTCCTGGGGCAACGGCAAAAATGCAGTATGTGATTACTGACACTCCGGATGGAAATGACGTTCACTACTACTGGGTTTTGGAAAACGGAAAGTTGTTAGAAGCCAAACTTGGTGACCTTCCAGATGCCGAGGTAACTATGACCATGACTATGGACGACCACAGAAGTGTCCAAAAAGGTGACCTTGATGCCAATACGGCATTCATGCAAGGACGAATCAAAGTGACTGGCAATATGGCCAAATTAATGGGACTTTTGCCCATTACCAACTCCCCTGACTACAAGCAACTCCAAGCAGACATTACAGCTATTACTGAGTTTTAATAGCTTTTTCGAGACTAAAACTCAATGCCTTGACTGAGGTTTTTATCGACCTTTACGCATTAGATTGCAAAGGTCCCTATATCCAATAAGGTCTATCTTTGACTTGGATAGGTCAAGCTCTGTGGCATCGGTTATAGCCTTTAGATTCTCTACTCGTTTTGTCCAAGTGGGCGTAATTGCTCTCATCTCTGGAGTTTCAAGTGCTACGTCCACAACCATCTCGGTCACGCCATGATCCAAATGTGAAAGAAATTCGGAAAAGTCTGAACTACTGTTGCCTCCATACTCAACTAAGTGGTCAGGAAATAAAATGCCGGCTGAAGCTGCAAGTCGCCTAATTGGAAACCCTATTGCATCTTCAATTGGCTTTGAACTTAAACGAATCGGAAGTGAAAACTCCTCGGCCATCTCCAAAAAAACGTCAAACAGTTCGGGACGCCTCTCCATTGCCTGTAAGTGCGTAGTCAAATGTGTCACGGGAAAACCCCAAAGTACTGCCCTTTCTATTTGGGATCGACACTCTCGCCTAGTCTCATCGACATCAGCGTGCTCCCAAAGATCCTCAGGAGTTCTTGGGAAACCGCCATCTCCATCTAAAAGTGATGGAGCTTGAGTAATTGGTCCCCATCGGTATTGGTCAAACTCGGCATTCAAGGTGAGTTCAACACCAATATCTTCACCCCTAAAAATAGCCGCTGCGAAGCGTGACCAACAGCACGGAACCATTACGGAGCTACTTGTGGCAATGCCATCTCTTATAGCCTCGTAACATGCGTCAGTGGAGGATTGTGACATGCCAAGCCCTCTGACAGAGATAATTAAAGCACGGCTATCAGGTGCTAATCCCAGCTTTTCAACAAGTGTGTCAGGCCCGGTCATACTTATGACCGTAGTCTATATCGATAGGAGCTAAGAAAAACTCCTGTTTTTAGCACTTATGCTGCAGGCAAGTGGTCGCCAATTTGACCTCGTTCAACGTAATAAGACTTACTTTTCCCTATTACGGAAATGTCACTTGGTCCAATGTATGTTGGCTCTGGTTCACTTGGGCGGGCACCTTCTAATATTGCTTTGCAATTAGAGATGGCCTCCATAGCCTTCTCACGTCTTTTAGAGGCCCTTGAGACACGCTGTATCCTTGAGCGATTCTGAGGGCGATCTTTTCCTTGAAACTGGAAATTTAGGGGTTGATGCACTTCCCTCAGGCTTATGAATTCAACTAACTTTTCTGAAGTTTCTCTGTTACTTGCTGTCATAAGACCATTAATCCATACCGCTATGACACTTTGGGCTAATAGTTGGGGCAAAAAATGTCGAATTTAGCCAATTGGCTAATTTTTAACTAAGTTTCGGCATTTATTTGAGCACTTTTTCCAAAGATCCAGGAGTCGGCCAAGAAAATCTCGCTCTGAATTTCCAATTTGCCCACTTTTCTACTAGATTCCCTAAAATGCCCCATGCAAATGACCCAAAACAAAGTGAAAGATGGGGAATTACGATTCCCTTTGAAGGCGTGCCACTCTATGAACAAGGTGAATGGTATAAAGAGCTGCAAGATCTTGGCTACAGCGACGTCTGGTCGGCAGAGGCCGACGGCACAGATGCCTTTGTGCCCCTGGCAATTGCTGCTATGGCTGCCCCGGAGCTAAGACTTGGATCGGCAGTTGTTCCTGCATTTACTAGAGGACCGGCTCTTTTGGCCATGCAGGTAGATACTCTTAGCGAACTCGCCCAGGGAAGATTTGCCTTTGGAATTGGAACGTCGTCAAATGTGATTGTTGAAAGGTGGAATGATATCCGCTTTGAAGCCCCCCTTGCCAAGGTGAGAGACACTGTCAGATTTCTCAAAGAGGCCCTAACGGGGCAAAAAGTCAAGCATGAGTATGAGACCTTCAAGGTGGAGGGTTTTAAACTCGGAAGAAGGAGAGGACAAGGAGATGTCAGGCAAGTGCCGCCCATAATGGTTGCTGGTCTCAGACCACATATGCTCCAACTAGCTGGTCGTGAGGCAGAAGGGGCCATTCTGAACTGGTTAGGAGCAAATGACGTCAAAAAGGCAGTTACTGAGGTGCTCAAAGGGTCGAAGGGTGAAGATAGAGAGATCATTGCCAGGATTTTTGTAATCCCAAGCGAGGACGCTGACACCGCAAGAGCTGTGGGAAGGATGGCAATTGCTGCGTACTTAAATGTTCCCGTATATGCGGCATTTCACGAGTGGTTGGGAAGAGGAGAGCAACTTTCTGGCATGTGGGAGGCTTGGAAATCAGGAGATAGACAAAAAGCACTTCAAGAAATACCAGACCAGGTGGTAGATGACTTGATTGTGCACGGCTCATACCAGGAGTGCAAAGAACACATAAGAAGGTATGTAGAAAACGGTGTAACTACCCCTGTAATGGCGGTCATTCCAGTGGGTGTGGATGACAGGGAGGCAATTCGGGCTCTTAGGCCCTGAGAAGGCAATACGATAGAAGTTAGTAAACGAGTTGGATCGAGTGAGACTGCTCACGAAAATAGGAGTAAGGAATTGATTGAAGTTCGCATTGGAATATCACAAGCCCCAAAGGAATTGGCAATCGAGTTTGGTGACAGTACCACCAGAGACGAAATTCTCAAAATAATCGAAGATGCTATGGAAAAATCTGAGGGCGTGATTTGGTTAACCGATCGTAAAAATACAAAGATCGGGATTCCAGTCACAAAAGTTGCATATGTGGAAGTTACTAGTGGCACAGAAGAACGCAGGGTTGGTTTCGGAGCGCTGTGAGCCAACTGCTCGATTCATCTCTCCTTTTTGTAACCGGGAAAGGCGGCGTAGGCAAGACTACTGTTGCAACTGGTCTCGCCTGGCTGGCAGCCGAGCAGGGCAAAAAAGTACTGATATGTGAAGTTGAGCCTAAAGATGATCTTTCGGCATCTTTCGAGTGCGGGCCCACACCGTTTTCTGGGACTGAGGTCAATGACAACTTGACGGCCATGTCCATGAACACCGAAGCCTCTCTAAGGGAGTATCTCAAACTTCAACTTAGAGTTCCCGTAATTGGCAGAATCGGGCCAGTTGCAAAGGCTTTCGAGTTCGTAGCAACCGCAGCTCCAGGTGTGAGGGAGATTCTAACTGTGGGAAAGCTTTGCTGGGAGGTGAAAGAGAAGCACTATGACATAGTCATTGTTGATGCTTCTCCTACTGGACATATTGTGGGTCAATTAGCAGCTCCGCAGGCAATTAGGGATTTGGTTAAAGTCGGACCTGTTAGATCTCAAACCGGCTGGATGCTAGATATTCTCTCTGACAAAGAAAAAACAGGTGTAGTTATTGTTTCAACGCCTGAGGAGATGCCTGTCAATGAAACACTTGAGCTTACTAAGAGAATTGCAAATGAAACTACAGTAAATCTTCAAGCTGTAGTTGTTAACCAGGTTCTCCCCGAGCTTTTTTCCCACACCGACGAAGAGATTTTTGAGAGCTTAAAATCTAGTGAGAGCATAGATATTTTGACTCAAGAAACTAAAGGTGATTCTCAGCCGGTTTTAGATGCTGCACGACTGGCAGTCACACTTAGGCGGTCTAGATTAGGACATATTGAGAGACTCAGGTCAGAGGTTGCTGGTTCAATTCCTCTAATTTATCTCCCCTACCGTTTCAATCGCCTAGATGGGATAAGAGCTGTAAGGGCAACTGCTGATGCTCTAGGTGAGGAAATCTAATATGGCTACATCGGGCACAAAATCAACCCGTTCTAAGCGGACTGACTCGCCTGTCACTTCCCATTTAGATGATCTGGTGGCAACTAAAGAAGTGCTGATCGCCTGTGGACCAGGAGGCGTCGGCAAGACTACAACGGCTGCAGCCACTGGTCTCATAGCTGCCCTCAGGTATCCAAAAAATGTCTTAGTCCTAACGATTGACCCAGCAAAACGTCTGGCAAATGCTCTTGGATTAGAGGGCATTGGAAACGATGAAAGAGAGATCCCTGCTGAGGCATTTAATGAACTTGGGCTAACGCCAAAAGGTCAGCTTTCCGTAGCAATGCTCGACACCAAGCAGTCCTGGGATGCCTTAATTAGAAGGCATGCTCCAGATGTAGCAACCGCCAATGCAATCCTGGTAAATCCCCTCTATCACAACATTACGAGCCGATTTGTGCAGAGTCATGAATACATTGCAATGGAGCGACTTTACGATTTGCATTCAAGTGGGAAATATGACTTGATTGTTGTAGATACTCCACCTACAAGAAATGCTCTTGACTTTCTAGATGCTCCTGAGAGAATGGCTGACTTTTTTGCGAGTCGTCTGCTTAGATGGTTGATCACTCCATATAGATCCAGGATTGTCAATATTGCGACTAAGCCCTTCTATCAGATAGCCGACAGGATACTTGGTTCTCAGTTCCTACAAGACATTGCAGAGTTCTTTGTAGCATTCCAAAGTATGTATGACGGATTCGTTAAAAGAGCTCAAGGGGTTGACCTTTTACTGTCTGATGACAGAACCGGTTTTATGGTAGTTTCCACTTTAGAGCCCGTGCCTGCTAGAGAGGCAAAGTTTTTTGTCGATGAGCTTAATCGCAGAAAGCTAAATTTGGAAGTTATGGCACTCAACAAAGTATTGCCATCATCATTTAGGTCTAAAGATGCGGCAACTGTTGCAGAGAGAATGAGAGAAGATTCCGACAAGATTGCAGATAAGTTAGCTGGAAAGATATTTGGTGGAGATGTGGATTTAAATTCAGTTTCCCGTGTATTGAAAGAAGTTGGGACTAGTTTCCAAAACTTCCAAAACGTAGCTCTTCAGGAGGCATCGCTCGAAAAGACGTTTGCTAAAACTACTGGTTACGTGGCATCGGTGCCTTTTTACGATACAGAAATAAGTGACCTTGCATCTTTAGCTGATCTTGGAAGCAGGCTGTGGATGTAATGTCAAACTTTATTACTGATCCTGAAATTGAGAACTATGCGGTAATAAATTCAACCCCATTAGATGAAGCACTGAGCGAGATATTTAGAAAAACCACCGAAACCTTAGAGGGTGCTTCCATGATGGTTGGACCTCTAGAGGGAAGCTTTCTTCAGATGCTCGTTTTCATGACAGGAGCCAGAAGAATTCTTGAGATCGGCGCATTTTCGGGGTACTCATCAGTGGCAATGGCTCTCGCACTTGATGAGGGGGGAATCATTGATACATGTGAGATATCTCGCAAACACGTTAATGCGACCAAAGAAAGCCATGACTTAGCTGGCACTTCCTCTAAAGTGAGGATTCACGAAGGAGATGCCTTAAAGAGGGTAGAGAACCTTGATGGTCCATATGACCTTGTGTTCATTGATGCCGACAAGGCTAACTACATGGCATATTTAGACTTGGTATTACCCAAACTTAAAAAAGATGGAGTAATTGCAGTCGATAACACGCTTTGGAGCAAAAGAGTGCTTGATGAAAACGATCAGACCATTGACACCAAAGCCATAAGAGAGTTCAACCGGAATGTTTCAACAAGGCAAGACTTGGTAGCCGTAATAGTGCCTATCAGAGATGGGCTGACTCTAATAAGAAAGGCCAATTAGGCAAGACTCTTGATTGATTATCACTTGCATTTGTGGGCCCATTCAGACAGAGCCCGAGAGGCAACATTAGAAGAGTTGGCTGACTACTGTGAAAAAGCCCAATCTCAAGGAGTCCAAGAGATTGCTATTACTGAACACTTCTTTAGGTTCAAACAAGCCACAGCAGCTCTTAAGAATTGGTGGGACGAAGTAGAGCCAGATCCAGCGTTTGCAAAGAGCATGAAAGATTACTGGGATTTTCATGCCACCGAGGACTTAGATGACTATGTTGAAATAGCCAGTCAAGCTAAATCCATGGGACTTCCGATTGTAATTGGACTTGAGGTAGATTTTTACAAAGATCGAATGGAAAAGGTTTCAAAAGTGGTTAATGATTACCCATTCGATGTCCTATTGGGTTCAATTCATTGGTTGGGTACTTGGCGCTTTGATGATATCGATGACGAACTGTCGATGTCAGAATGGGAAAAGCGAGATCTGGATAAAGTTTGGATATCTTATGTTGAAGCCCTTGAAGAGTTGGCAGATACCAAAACTTGCGATGTATTAGCTCATCCAGATCTGATTAAAGTTACTGGCAGAAAGCTGGATAATATGGAATTGCAGTCCGAACTTAATTCGAGAATGGCAAATGCAGCGAAGAAGAGTGGCATGGCCGCAGAGCTGTCTTCGGCGGGTTGGAGAAAGCCTGTTCAAGAGCAGTATCCAAGTGCAGATCTTTTGGATGAATTTATTAAGCTTGGAGTTCCACTTACTACTGCATCTGATGCACATAAGATTGCAGATGTTGCCGATAGGGCTAGTTCAATGCGTGAAATGCTTGAATCAAGAGGAGTAAGTAGTCTCACGGCATTTGATAAAAGACACAAGCGAGAAGTGCCAATTTGACGTTTTCAAAATATTTCCACTTTTGTGGATGACTGCTTGGGCCGTCAAACCAATCCGAGTGGACTATGGTTCGGCAAGGTCAAATTGCAAACTTTGCTTTTTGTGGTATTGGTATCGTCACAAAATCGATGAATAACGTCTCTTTCATAAATAGCTATGCAAAAAGCTTAGAGTCATCGACCATCCGGAGTTTCAGGTCTTAAGTGCAACTGCAATAGGTCTCCATCGTAACGGTTCAAATTCAATGGTTCAGTGAAACTAAGGCCATCAGTTATTGCCACATCGTTATTGGAAGCTCCCTCAGGATACCAACTAAAGGTTACTTAGCCTTCGACCAAATTATTATCGGCAAGGAATCCAAGCATCAAGGAGTTGCTTGAATTTCGGGTCGAAGTGCTTCAAATGCCTGTTTTACCACATCAGGACCTATCATGTCCCTAAGTGATAAGAGTAGAAGGCTGACTTTTTCACTAGGAGATATATTTTGGGTTGCGATTACAGCAACGTCTTTCCCGAGTGTGTCTTGATCAGCAGACGAAAGATTTTGCATTAAGGCAAGACAGTAGGGCGGAAGCTGAGCTATGGCTTTGACTGGATCAATCCTTGTAGCATCCTTGGTGAGTTCAATAACCCACTCAGACCTTTCCACAGCAAGTTGGCGATCTATTGCTCTATCAGCTGCAGCAAGAATTGAATCTAATACAGCAGAAGGTCCTATTCCAACATCTGTTGATCCAACGCGCACTGTGAAGAGAGAACTGCGAAAAAGTGCAATGGATCCGAAACCGGCAACTAATATTTGGGTAATCTGGACTGCTCCGCCCGACTGTCCAAATGTCCAGCCATATCCACGCACCATTACCAATGCGCCGATCGATTCAACTGCATTCACCCCAATGTAGAAACGGCCCGGAGCAAGTTTAAAAGCGTTGCTAGGCTGATCACGGTATCTACTTACAAGTTCGCCTGTCGCAACTAAAGCACCAAAGATCATTACAATTAATCCGCCAGTGAATTGAGCCATCAAAGTCGTCCCCTACCTAATATGTGTTACAACGCGGTCTTCACAGCCGACAGAGGCACCTGCAACTTGACTACAGAACCGGCACCGTCTTCTTCCGTGGTGATGAACTTCTCGTCAGAGGCGTCCCTTAAACCGGCCAAAAAGTCGATTCCAGATAATCCTGATTCACTTTTAAGCTTCTCCATTGGAAGTTCTGTCACATTTTCTTGGGAAAATGGACGCAGGATAGACGATATTAGATCATTGTTGTGCTGATCGGATTGAGTGTGTTGATCCATACTCCGCTGAAAACTTTCGAGATAAGTCGAATACGACCCCACTACAGATGGAGATGTTGATTCCGTCACGTTATCTAGTTTATCACTGGCTGGCCATCAGCTCACTTAAGGCTTAAGGTCTCGCCAGGATGTAAGAGCTAAATCGATCGTTCCATGGCCTGCCACTCGCCATGAGGTTAATAGGGTGCCATTTGCCTATAAAACTGTTGGTCTAAGTTTCATATTTAATCTTTAGCAAATGTATTATCCAATCGGTATACAAAGCTGGATAGGTAAAGTCGTTTAAAGTGGAAATGTGAGTGATATGGACTTAGAGTCACCAATTGACCCCCTTGATGACAATTTAGGTCTCGATGAGGAAGATATTGATCACTTAAAGCGCTTGAGAGCAGCGTGGGGGTTAGTAGCTGATTTTGCTTTTGGCGATCTGCTCCTTTATGTGCCCTCACTTTCCGACCAAGGCAATTATATAATAGTTGGTCAAGTTAGACCCTCAACTAGCCAGACCCTCTATCCCCAGGACCTTATTGGAAAACAAGTTCCGATTGCCGAAGTCCCAATAGTTGCTGAAGCACTGGTGAGTGGACGCATTGTCAATGGTAATAGGGACTTAGGTGAGAGACCAGATCCAGTTCTCATATCGGCAATTCCAGTTAGACGTGTTTCAACCAAAACACTGGGTGTTGTAACTATGGTCTGGGAAGATGAAGCTGGGAGAAGACCCGGGCAGCTTGAACACACCTACCATGAACTAGCAACCGGCCTTTCTCGGATGATTGCAGAAGGGGCATTCCCATTTCCAGGGGAGTCCGTCTCTGTCGAAGAGGCTCCAAGAGTGGGTGACGGCGTACTTGTTATAGATTCACAAGGCCTAGTCTCATTTGCCTCGCCAAACTCAGTGAGCGTGCTTCACAGAAGTGGCGTACACATTCCGGTAGTTGGAAGCCAAATGGAAGATTTGGGGATTGGCGTGGGGGCGATGCAGGGCGCATTTGTGAGTCATGTTCCTGTAATTGAAGAGATCGAGAGAAGAGGCGACATTTATATTCTCGCCCAATGCGTCCCAATTCTTGCTGCCAAGAAAATCACAGGGGCATTTATTCTCCTCCGAGATGTGACGGAGCTAAGACGACGAGACAGGCTTTTGCTGACCAAAGATGCAGCCATCAGAGAGGTCCACCACAGAGTAAAAAACAATCTGCAAACAATTTCGTCATTACTGAGACTCCAGACTAGGAGACTTGATGAACCCAAAGCCACAGAAGCTCTCCGTGAAGCAGAGCGTAGGATTCGATCAATTGCCATTGTCCATGAAATTCTCTCAAGAGATAGTGCAAACCAAGTTCCATTTAATGAAATTGTGAGATCTTTGGTTCGCTTAGCCACTGACACAGTGATGACTGAGCGACCCATAGAGATCAAGGTTCATGGAGATGCAGGAGCGGTGTTAGCTGAAATTGCCACGCCATTAGCCGTTGCGGTGGCTGAACTTCTTCAAAATGCTGTGGAACATGCCTTTGAGTCAGCGGATAATGAAACAGATAAAAGCGGTGAGGTTGGAACTATTGATCTTGTTCTGTCTCATAGCAATGATCTCTTGACAGTTGAAGTTAGGGATAACGGCGTTGGCCTTCCTGATGGATTCACGCTTGATTCAACCGGGACACTAGGACTTTCACTTGTAAGAGACTTGGTGAGAAGTCAGATGGCAGGCGAGTTGACTCTATTTAATGATGGCGGAACCGTTGCCAGACTTACTATTCCAATTAGTCCCAATCGGGCACCTACCACAGTGGAAATATAAGCTACTTCCCTTGACTCGAAGTGAGACTTTGAAACTCATTGAATACTGGAGTCCTCGAATTAAAGTAACTTAGCAATCCAGATGCTGAGTTAGGTGGCTGCGAATATGACGAGAAAACATCGGTATAAAAAGGAACTATGCCTGTTGCACCTATGTAGTGGGCATAGTGAAAGAGGAATTTTGCCCATGCCACATCGAGTGAGGATCTCGTTTGCGAGAATGCATAATTTGGAGTAGTGGTGCTCCAGGTTTCAGCTATCCAGATTTCTTTTCCATTTGCACCATTTGAATGCAAGAACTGGACCGTGTTAGAAAATGCTGTTGAAGTATAGAGATCAAATCCAATGTAGTCCAAGTTGCTCATCTTGACCGCTAATTTCAACAAAGCAGTATCAAGTGTTCCTGACGGCTTGCCGTCATAAAGATCCCCAGATACTGCTATCCCAACTTTTGTTGACGGTGAAACGGATTTCACAGCGGTAATCAATGACTGCAAAAGAGATGCCCACTGGTTTGGATCTTCCAACTGGGCATCAGTTGCTCCAGATCCATTGGAATTCACACCGGCAATCATCGGAATATACCAAGGAGGCTCTTTTATGACTGTGTAATAAGCAGGGTGGAACATCTCAGCCAAAGTTGTGACTCTATTTATCCAAGCCGTCTTGAAGTCACTCCACGATAATTTGTTATGCCTGTAGTTTTCGGCGCTGGCATCTGCAAGCATCAGTGATTGACTATTTGACTTTAGAGAACTTGCAATTTCTTGATCTTGACTCCTTGCATTTGGAATGTTAATTAGCCAAGGGTCATACCCCATGTGGATAGTAATGCCAGTGCCACCTAAAGCTTCTAACATATTTAAATTTTCATTTAAAACCGATGTATTTACACCTTGTGCTTCAATGTTGTCATAACTTGCGGTTTGAAAAAATGGATACACCAAGAGTGGGTAATTAGATTTTGTGGCCCATATGGCTTCCTGGCTGTTGATCCATGAGGTTGTGATTCCATTTTCGCTGCCAGCAATGTTGGCTGAAGCTGTAGATGACGTAGTAGTTGAACTTTGGGTGGAAGGTGAAACCGACCTAGAACAAGATGAAAAAGAAAAAGTCAGGCCAATGGCAATAATGATTAATCCGATTGCCTTATTGTGTTCAGACAAATGTATCCTTTAGGCTAAGAAGCTCTTCTCTGGCGGATTAACCAGATTTTGCGCAAACCGCGCCTCTCCTCTTCAGAAGTTGCCCCCCAAACACCAGATTCCTGGTTGGTGGCAAGTGCGAACTCTAAGCATTGATCCTTTGAGTCACATAAATTACAGACTTTCTTGGCAGCACAAATCTGATCAAGAGCTGCTCCCGTAGATCCGATTGGGAAGAAAAGATCTGGGTCAGTGTCCCTGCAGGCTGCACGAACCCGCCAGTCATCTTGATCCCAGTCAGTTGTTCTATTCCAGGTCAGAGTCACGCTGCCTCCTCCACGGCACTCAAAATAGCTTCAAACATTCCGCTTGCCGGATTCTCCCGAACCGACAAAAACGGTCATTTTCACTAAAGTTTCACCGGTTTCTCACCGCCGATGATCCTTATCGATTATGTAATCAGTATTGTACTTGCAGTGAGACCGAAAATCAAGAGTTACCAACTGGTAATTTATAAAAATATGGAAAATTCAAACCGAAATCCACTGATACTTGGACACCGAGGATCGCCAAAGAGCCAAATTGAGAACACCTTAGAAAGTTTCCAACTAGCAATTGAGGAAGGGGCAGATGGAGTGGAATTGGATGTTCACCTCACCAGAGACGGCAAATTGGTAGTTTTCCACGATGACACCTACCTCCAACAGGGCTTTATCAAAAATATGGATGCTTGCGATTTGCCTGATTTCATCCCCCACCTTGAAGAAGTCCTCGACCTCCTAGGAAGCAAAACAGTTGATATTGAATTAAAGGCAAACCCCGATAGCTTTGGTGATTTTGACGAAGTTTATGCCCACAACCTCTGCCAGAAGCTTGTTGAAATTTTGGAAAAACCTTCTGATTGCAGTACTTTAGTTACTTCATTTTCAATAAGAACAATCGATGCGTTCCGCTCCCAATTAGACAAAAAAGCGATAAGAACTGGGCTTTTGATCACCCCGATTGATCAAGGAGCAGTAACTGGCTCGCAAATAGGGGCAGAGCTAATGGAAAAAATAAAAAGAAGTGGCCACTCCTGGATTCTCCCTCATCGGGCACTGCTGACAAAAGACCTGGTAGAGAGATCGAACGAGATCGGTCTTGATCTCGGGGTTTGGACAGTCAATGATTTAGATGAGGCTAGAATTTTTATTGGCCTAAACGTCGCTGCTATCATCACGGACGTACCTAAATTTGTGGTTGGGCTACTCTAAATTGGAGTAGAAGGCATTTTTGCCACATGGATCAGAAGGATTTACTGTAAATGAATGTTGTCGTATGCGTAAAGCAAATACCTGACCCGGCAGCACCGGGAGAGATGAATTCGTCCACGAATACCTTAAAAAGAGATGGCAAGCTCATCATGGACGACTCCGACAGTTATGGAGTTGAACTTGGCTTGCAGTTAGCTGAAGCTAGCGGTGGTGGTGAAGTCACATTAGTTTCTATGGCAGCCGACGGTGAGACCGGCGGGTTGAGGACTGCACTTGCAATGGGTGCGGCTAAAGCCATCTTGGTTTCCGACCCTCAGCTGAGCGGATCCGATGCACTTGGAACTGCAAAAGCATTGGCTGCTGCAATTAAAAAGGCTCAGCCTGATTTGATACTGGCTGCAACCGAGTCATCTGATGGATACACGGGAACCACACCAGTTCAAATAGCAGAGATACTTGGTCTTCCATCAGTTACCTTTGCCAAGAAGATAACGGTCGATGGCACTTCAATAAAAGTTGAAAGGCAAACTGAAGCCGGATACGACGAAGTAACTTGCCCCCTTCCTGCTTTAGTAACAGTGACTGCTGGAGTAGTTGAGCCTAGGTATCCAAACTTCAAAGGAATCATGGCTGCTAAAAGCAAGCCTGTGGAAGAGGTAACTGTTTCTGATCTTGGACTTAGTTCAAGTGAAATTGGCGGTGTAGGAGCCAGGCAAGAAGTATTCGAAATTGTTGCAGCTGAAGCCCGTGCAGCTGGAGAAAAAGTAGTTGACGAAGGCGATGCTTATGAAAAAGTAATCGGATTCCTAGAGCAACTCAAATTGGTATAAGAAGAAAGAGATTTTACAGATGTCATTATCAAAAATATGGGTATTAGCTGAGTCACAAGATGGCAAACCAACTTCTACGACTCTTGAGTTGCTCACTTTCGCCAAGTCACTCGGTGGCACACTGGAAGCTGTTGCGTGGGGACCAGATGTCGCTTCGATTGCTGGTGAATTAGGGAACTACGGAGCAACCATGCTCCACGATGTTGGAGATTTAGGAGACTCGTTGCCAGGCGCACCAGTTGCAAGCGCAATAGCTAAAGCAGTTGGTGAAGGCGCCGGGCCAGAGGTGTTGTTAATCGGGACTACATATGAGGGTCGTGATGTAGCTGGGAGGCTGTCTGTGAAGATTGATGCTCCAGTTATTACAAACGTGACTGGACTGGAAGTTTCTGGTGACTCATTAGTTGCTAGCCACTCCATTTTTGGTGGCACTCAGATAGCTAAATCACGCTTTACCTCAGACAAGTCCCCTGCGATTTTTCTAGTGAGAGCAAAAACATTTGCACCCGTTGCATCCGGTGGATCACCAGCTAATGTTGCTTCATTGCCAGTTGGAGACATTGGTGCAACTGGCGCTGCCAAGGTAGTGGCAAAGCACGTTGAAGAGCTAACCGGGCCAAAACTCGATGAAGCTGACATAGTAGTTTCAGGTGGTAGAGGACTTGGAGAAAAAGACAACTACTCACTGATTGAAGAGCTCGCCAAGTTACTTCATGGGGCACCAGGAGCATCTAGAGCAATCGTCGATGCTGGTTGGGTTCCTTATTCCTACCAAGTCGGCCAAACTGGAAAGACAGTTAAACCAACTGTCTACTTGGCATGTGGAATTTCAGGTGCTACACAACACTTAGTCGGAATGAAAAATGCCAAGAACATCATTGCGATCAACAAAGATGCTGAGGCTCCAATCTTTTCAGTTGCTGACCTTGGAATAGTTGGCGATGTTCACAAAGTACTGCCGAAGCTTATTGAGGCACTTAAAGCACGAAGTTAATTAATCCCATCCAGCCTAAGGAGATACTTGGCTGGGTGGCTAATTTTTATTTTGTCCAATAACTTTGTACTTGTCTCTTAGTAGCGATAGCATCACTACATGGCACAATTTGATGACTTTCCAGGCAAAATAAGAAAACTCAGTTCAAATAATCCGTTTTCAAGGCGAGATTTCCTTTTGGCGAGCCTTGGGGCAGGGGCAGGGGCAGCACTTTTGTCCTCCTGTACTTCATCCACTCCAAGTGCGGCCACGACAACTACGGGCAAAATTTGCGCACCGCCAAACGGACTGAATCAAATTGATCACATTGTCATCTTTATCCAGGAAAATCGGTCTTTTGACCAGTACTTTGGCACCTACCCTGGAGTAAATGGCTTTAGCAACCAAGCAGCTCGAACTGCCGGCATATTTGAGCAGGATTTTTCAGCAAATAGCTCCGTGGCACCCGTTGGGAAGCTATTGCCATTCCACTTGGACACAATTAATGCGACTAATTCAATGTGTGTCAATGACATTACCCACGCTTGGGGCCCGCAGCATCAGTCTTGGGACAATGGGAAAATGGATGGCTTTGGGAGTGCTCATCTGAGTGCCGATGGGCCAGCAAATGCACTGGGCACTATGGGATACTACGAAAGAGCCGACCTTCCCTATTATTATGCACTAGCTGACAGCTACACGATTTGCGATGCTTACCACTGCTCGGTATTAGGTCCCACCCATCCAAATCGACTTATGGCAATGTCGGGAACCATTGATCCAAGTGGCAAAAATGGCGGGCCTGTTGTAACTACCCAAGGGTCACTTTCATATGAAGGCAGCGCAAAATGGACCACTATGCCAGACCAACTAAGTGCAAAAGGTATTACTTGGAAAACTTATCAGCCCTCCGGTTCTCTTTATGCCCCAGGAACCGCACTTGGCGCACTTGCTTCAGACAATATCTTGCTTTACTTCCCACAGTTCTTAGATTCAAGTTCACAGAAGTACAAGCTTGCATTTCAAGAAGCTTTCCCCAATGATTTTCAAACCGATGTCCAAACTGGAAATCTCCCCCAAGTCTCATGGATAGTCGCATCAGATCCAGCTTCTGAACATCCACCGGCACCACCTGTAGGTGGCGAACAAGTTGTGAATCAAGTTATTACCACGCTCATGTCGAACCCTTCGGTGTGGGCAAAGACCGCACTATTTATAACTTACGATGAAAACGGTGGTTTTTTCGACCATGTCACACCCCCAACTCCGCCACCGGGAACAAAAGATGAGTACTTGACTGTCTCTCCGCTTCCAAGTGATGCAAGTGGATCAAATGGACCAATAGGTCTTGGGTTCAGGGTTCCAATGATTGTTGTATCGCCCTTTAGTAAAGGCGGTTATGTATGTTCGGAAACTTTTGACCATACCTCTACTCTTCGTTTTATCGAGTCCAGATTTGGCGTAGAAGTCCCTAATTTGAGCCAGTGGAGAAGAGACAACACTGGAGACTTAACTTCAGCTTTTGATTTTGGAAGCTCCAATACTTCCGCACCTTCACTTCCATCCATATCAACATCGGTTAAGTCCATGGCGGGCACTACTGACTGTACATTAAATACAGTTATTGGAGCAGTCGAGCCCCTGGCAATGCCATCAACGCAAGGTGTACCAAATCAAGAATCAGGTACACGGAAGAAAAGGCCGACTGCAAAATCCTGTTAGTTAAAGAAGTGGCCAGGGATAAGGCCGCCTGCCGTCACCCGGATCAGGGAACGCCTCTAGCTTTATAACTGCTTCTAACCTTAAAATAGTAAGTTCGATCTCTCTTTTACTTAAATAAGGGCTGAGGGTCTCTTCAACATCTGGCTTGGCCAATCTTAAGTCTTCTTTGAGATTATTTGGAACCGTCCTTTCTCCTAAGTCCCAAACAACCGTCCTCAACTTCGGATCCTCGTTAAAACACAGGCCATGATCAATTGCCCAGAGATGACCATTTTCATCAATTAGAAAATGACCGCCTTTTCGATCTGCATTATTAGCAACAAAGTCAAAAAGTGCTACTTTTTCAATTTCGCACATGTATTTTTCTTGATCAACCAAGGTAAAGTAGTGCTCCTCTGGATCAAAGTCAATGTATTTTTGAATCGATCCAACACCGAGTGGCGCGTCGAAGCGCCCAAGCGTTTCAGGGATAATCTCCCAACCAAATAAAGCACTTAACTCATATGCTCCAACTTCTCTTTTCCAAAGTCCCGGTTCGAAATCCCAAAGCGGGCGCTCGCCGGCTTCCGGCTTATATACGCACAGCTCGCTTTGATCCTGATAACTGACACTTACTATAAACGCGTTGTTTGAGCTATATGCAAGCCTTTCTTGTATCTCTATGTCTCCAAGTAACAAGACTTCACTTGTTTGAGGTCGTGAATTACTCAAGGTCAACTAGATCGCAGGGGGACGGTGTCCGTTAGTTCTTGGACAGTCATGGCCATCCGGATTTATAGGGTATCCACATAGCGGACACGGAGGACGACCGGCTTCAACGAGTGCTCGACCCCTTATGGCAAGAGCAGAAGCCTGTTCACGAGTAGCCATTACTCGTAGTGCCGAACCAATGTTGTCATCGGCAATTCGGAGTTCAGTGGGATCAAATAAGGTCATTTGAAGACTCTCGTAGTCTTCGCTTTCTTCAGCTACCAAAATAACTCGATCAAGTTCTTCATCGTAGGCTGCACCAAGAGCCCCAACGGTGAATAATGCAATCATCGGCTCTTCGAGTTCTAGGTCATCTGGCAGATGGGCTGGTCTTGGGGCTTGTGCAATTATTCCTCCTAGGTAGGAAGACAAAGCAGAAACCTGCATCTTCTCTAATTTGACAGTCAGCATTTGATCGTCTTCTCTAACCTGCATCAAAAAGACTCTTTTAGAGGGCCTCCCAATTGTCCCAAAAGTCACTTTATCGGGATTTTCAAAAACATAAGTGTCACCCATGAGAACTACCTCGCACAAAGCTTGATCCGCTATCTAAGTTGACTCCAACCACTTGTGGCATCGCTGATGGCCCTAATTGCATATAGCGCACAATACTTACAGATGCTGGCCCAACTTCAATTCGGTGGAAAAAATCAATCGATGATCCCAGCGCCGAATTCAGAGCCATTTTGATTGGATCGGCATGACTTACTACAATCACGCTTTTGCCCAAATGGCTTTCCATCAGCTTCCAAATAGTCTGACTCAGTCGTAATTGCATCTCTAAAAAAGACTCGCCGTTAGGGAATCTCCAATTAGAAGCTGAAAGGTGCATAACTTTCCACTCATCGAGTTTCGCTAGATCTGCTAGTTTTCGGCCAGTGAAGTCTCCGAAATCACACTCAATGAGGCCTTTTTCTACTTTGGCCCGAGATTTAAGTGCCTTGGCAATTGGAGCAGCAGTTTCACGAGTTCGCTCCAGTGGCGAGACGTATATAGGTGCTGATTTCAAAGACTTGTTCATGGCTAATGCCTCACCAAGAAGTGATGCTTGTTTTATTCCCTGTTCGCTTAGGTGCAATCCTGGCTTTCTTCCGGGAAGTTCAATGCCGGTAGTTGGAGTTTGGCCATGTCGGATGAAATACATGGTTGTAAAAGTCGGTTTTTTGCTAGGCAACTGGAATTCTCCGGGGAGCTGCTACTGCAGTCTCAGGCCACCTTTTTCTACTTACTTTTGCCAGCTTATTCATTAGTGCAATTGCCCCGGGATCATCTGTGCCAGGACGAGTTTCAATGACACCTTTTCCCTTCATCTCTTCAATTAACTCTCTCCCACGATCTGTCCTTACAACAGTTAGGGTCCAGTCTTGAAATTCGCCGATACCGCCAGTTGATATATCTGCATGTTCTGAGGCAAAATCGGGACAGTTTTTGCAACCTTCTCTAGTCCAACCATGCGCTTCTTTTAGGGGAACTTCATGATAACTGCCGTCATGACACCAAATTTGGAACACGCCTTTAATGTTCATTTTCTTGATGTTTTCCCTTTGGATTTTGTAACGATCCTCAAATAACTCTTTAAATATCGCATCATCAAATGTCTTTGAACATAAAAGTCCGATATTGAGAACAAATCTTCTGGCGGTCTTTCCGGCTTTCTTAGCAGACATAGCACCAGGCGCACTTGCCTGGCAACCCATCCCAACCAAGGCAATTCTCTCAGCTCCCCCATCGGTTGCTTCTTTATACCCAAGGGTATTTGCACTATAGGTATACCTAGATCCTGCCGTATTTATGACATCTTGCCTGGACCTGGCTACTTGGGGAACCGCTTTCCAAGTAGAGCCGTCACCTTCCAGCCCAGATACCAATGCGGCATCTATTTTGTCGTTCTCAAGGGCATAGACGAGAATCGCAGATACTAAGCCGCCGTCTTGGCCCACTTGAACCAAATCAGGATCCACGGCCCTTGCAAGGATAACTTCCTGTGAGATTCCAGATATTTCCTCATCTTTTCTCTCGCGCCCAAAAAGGAATGTATCGATTTCACTTTCCCAGTTGCGAAACCGCGGACATGCCCTCGTGCACAGTGTGCAGCCTCTTTGACCATGAGTGCAGTCAGCTGTCCCGCCGTCGATATCAAAATGAAATGGTTTATAAGCACCGCCCGCGTCGTTGTAGCCCAGCACGTCATGTGGACAAACAATGACACAGGCGGCACATCCGGTGCACAGCCCCGACGTAACAACTTCAGTAAAAAGTTCAGCCCATTGTGGTTTTTCGGGTGGCATATCTCTATCGTAGGCAATGGCGAACCATTCGTTCTTACATTTGTGCAAAGTCCCAGCAATTAGTATTGAAATAATGTCGGTTTGGTTGGCAATTTTACTTGGTGGCGCACTTGGCACACTTTTGAGGTGGGCCCTGTTTTCCTCGCTTTCCTCTGCTTTTTCCATTGTGCCTACACTTTTAGTCAATCTCGTGGGTGCTTTGCTAATTGGCATAGTGGTAACTGTAATTTCTGAGAGAATCAAACCCACTAAGTTAGCCAGGCCTTTTTTGGCAATCGGGTTCCTCGGTGGCTTTACTACCGAATCAACTCTTGCAGTTGCAAGCGATCAGGCTATTAACCACGGAAAGCCACTAATAGGAGTTGGATTGATGTTTCTTTGCTTGGTTGGGGGCCTCATCGCAGTTGGTGCGGGGACTCGATTAGCAAGAATTGGTCTTGGGACAAAGGAGTAGAGATGAAAGAACTAACTGGAAAAGCAGTAATGCTTACAATTGCAATTGGTGAGAGTGATCAATACCACCACCACCCACTTTATTCAGAAATAATAGCAAGGGCCCACAATGCTGCAATAGCCGGGGCAACTGTCACGAGGGGAATTGAGGGGTTTGGTGCTTCAAACCACATCCACACCTCAAGAGTGCTCTCTTTATCATCTGATCTTCCTGTAGTTATATCGATGATAGACACCGCTGAAAAGATAAATTCATTCATTCCATCGGTGCTCGAGCTTGTATCTGAAGGAATTGTGACTACCCAAGAGGTGGAAGTCATCTTGTATGGAGGTCGGAAAAACGAGACTGCATGAGTTCACAATGTGTGCAGATTCAATACCTTTTCCGATAAACATGAACCTAGCTGGTAAAAGTTAGCTGGTGGATAAAGCATTTTGTTAGTTTTCCTGATGGCTTTAACTGGTGGAGTTGGCGCTATATCTCGCTATGGCATGGACAAGGCGATTAGTTCCAAGGCGATTAATAGATCGACTTTTCCTTGGGGCACATTTCTCGTTAATTCTCTCGGATCTCTTTTGTTGGGAGCAATTACGGCTTTGCATGTCAGCGGCAAGTTGAACTCGGATTTGGCCACTCTATTTGGGACGGGATTTTGTGGATCATTCACTACATTTTCGACCTATATGTATGAATCTTTCAAGCTCATTGAGGAAGGTTCGTGGGCCGAGGGTTTGAAAAATATTCTCGGAACAGCAGTATTTTGTGCCGGTTTTGGGGCAATTGGGTTGATTTTGGGAAGTATTTGACTTCTTTAAATTCGCGTTGATCCCCATTTAGCTGGGATTTAGAAGCTTCTTAAGCTTAATAATTCCATCACATTTTCATGAACTCTCGCTAATTTGCCGGGTCGATTAATTAAATATGTTCAATTACTCGAACAATTCGGAAAATCGAAATAACAAAGGAGAGAAGGAAATGGCTTTCTTGTCAAACAGCCCCAAAGGATCGGCCAAGAGTCAAAGAAAAGTTGTCGCTACATGCAGAAATGAAGCATTTTTCATCTCGAAGAGCGGTTGCAAAAAAGTGAGAGTTGAGTGCAGCCCCAAAAGGAACAGGTCGGCCACCATGTCCTACAGGGGACTAGATGGCAAATACATTTGGAATGCCACATTTAGCCAGTAGGAGTCGGTGCGAATTTGGCTCAGCTAAGAGTTTCTAAGTACTCAAGCACCTTGGCTGCATGACCATCAGCCCTCACGTTATACCAGGCTTTAGCGATTTTGCCATCTTTATCGATTACGAAAGTAGATCTTATGACCCCAACCATTTTCTTGCCATACAGAGTCTTTTCACCCCAAGCACCATATTTTTCCATAGTCGTGTGATCAGGATCACTTAAAAGCGTAAAGTTCAACCCATACTTCTTGGCAAAAGCCTTGTGAGAGCTCCCGTCATCAGGTGAAACTCCCACTACAGGCACTTTTGCCTTCTTGAATGAGACAAGGGCCTCTTGGAACTGGCAGGCTTCCTTTGTGCAACCAGGGGTATCGTCTGCTGGATAAAAGTAAATTACTACGGGATTTCCCTGAAAATTACTTAGCTTTACACGGTCTCCACTTGGATCAAGAAGATTAAATGCGGGAGCCTTTTCGCCGATTTGAAGTCGAGTCATGATTACATACTGCCACTAAATTTATGTCAAGATGGGAATACGGGAGCTTAATTGGCTGAGAGGGTGCAAATTGCACCGACCGTTAGAACCTGCCCAGGTAATGCTGACGGAGGGAGAAAAATGTTAAACGAGAATTCACCAAAAACTGCTATTGGAGATGGTGCGGTCATAGAAGGTGCACTCCGACCCAATAACAGAAGAAAAATTTACGTACCTGGGAGCACTGAAACAATCAAAGTTCCATTTGAGGAAGTTTTACTCTCCCCGACAGTTGAGGCAAACGGGACTGAGACCCCGAACCCGCCTCTTCGTCTTTATTTCACCGAAGGCCCTGATTGTGATCCTGAAGTAGGTCTTGACGAGCTTAGAAGAGAGTGGATCATCTCTCGTGGAGACGTGGAGGAAATTGAAGGGCGCAAGAGCGAATCAAGAGACGACGGAAGAAAGAGGCAGCGGCTAAATCTTCTGGGGGATAAGTCAGAAATAGAAGTGCCACAGTTTCTCTCCAAACAAAGGTCAGTACTTAAGGCTAAATCTGGGGCCAATGTGAGCCAGATGCACTACGCAAGAAAAGGCGAGATCACTAACGAGATGAGCTACGTAGCGATTCGTGAAGGAGTAACTCCTGAATTTGTACGAAGTGAATTAGCTCTAGGTCGAGCAATACTGCCGTCTAATATCAATCACACAGAACTAGAGCCGATGATAATTGGAACTAATTTCTTGGTCAAGGTAAATTCCAACATAGGAAACTCCGCTGTAACGTCATCAATACAAGAGGAAGTCGAGAAGCTCAAGTGGTCAACCCACTGGGGTGCAGACACTGTAATGGATCTATCCACGGGTCCTGATATCCATACGACAAGAGAATGGATTATAAGGAACTCGCCTGTGCCAATCGGAACTGTTCCTATATATCAAGCTTTGGAAAAAGTTGACGGAAGCCCATCTGATCTCACATGGGAGATAATGAGGGACACTTTAATAGAACAGGCTGAGCAAGGTGTTGACTACTTCACCATTCACGCAGGTGTTCTTCTAAGATATGTGCCGCTGACTGCTAAACGAGTAACTGGAATTGTATCTAGAGGTGGATCAATCTTGGCTGCATGGTGTCTAGCGCACCATAAAGAGAATTTTTTATATACAAATTTTGAAGAGATCTGTGAAATTATGAAGGCTTACGACGTAGCGTTTTCATTAGGAGATGGTCTAAGACCTGGTTCAATTGCAGATGCTAACGATGCTGCTCAATTTGGGGAACTAGATACTTTAGGAGAGCTAACACAGGTTGCGTGGAGGCACGATGTCCAGGTGATGATCGAAGGCCCTGGTCATGTACCATTACATCTAATCAATGAAAATATTGAAAGACAAAAGCGTGTATGTTTTGACGCACCCTTTTACACTCTAGGTCCTCTAACTACAGATATTGCACCCGGATACGACCACATAACTTCAGCCATTGGGGCTGCAGTAATTGGAGGCGGGGGAACTGCGATGCTTTGCTATGTGACCCCTAAGGAACACCTTGGACTACCTAATAAAAACGACGTTAAAGATGGACTAATTGCCTACAAAATTGCTGCTCACGCTGCAGATCTGGCGAAAGGTCACGAAGGAGCCAAGCAAAGAGACGATGCACTATCTAAAGCACGATTCGAATTCAGGTGGGAAGACCAGTTCAATCTCTCTTTAGATCCCGATACCGCTCGGTCATACCACGACGAGACTCTTCCAGCAACGCCAGCCAAGACTGCGCATTTTTGCTCAATGTGCGGGCCTAAATTTTGCTCCATGCGAATTACCCAGGATGTGAGAAATTATGCTCTCGAACACGGTGTTGAAGATAGTGAAGCAGTCTCATTCGGCTTAGAGGAAAAAGCTAAAGAGTTTGTAGCAAGTGGATCTCAGATCTATCTTGAAAGCACAAAATAAGAAGGTTCATAAATGGGAGTACCAGAAAAAATACTATGCATAGCAGCGCACCCCGATGACTTGGATTTCGGTGCGGCCGGCACTATCGCCGCATGGGCTTCAAAGGGTGTGAAGGTAACATACCTCATCATTACCGATGGTGACGCAGGTGGAAATGATAGATCAATTTCAAGACGCGACATGGCCATGCTTCGCCAAAAAGAACAAAGGCAGGCGGCGAAGGAAGTTGGTGTAACCGACGTGCATTTTTTGGGCTACTCAGACGGAAGGGTCACTTGCACAATTGAGCTAAGACGAGACATAAGTCGCTTTATCAGACAATTAAAGCCAGATCGAGTATTAGCTCCTTCTCCCGAGAGGTCGTGGGACCGCATTTTTGCGAGCCATCCCGACCATATGGCAGTTGGAGAAGCTTCTGTATTTGCAATTTATCCAGATGCCAGAAATCCATTCGCCCATCCTGAGCTACTAAATGATGAACTAGAACCCCATACCGTAAAGGAGCTTTGGTTGATGGCAGCTCCGTCTTCTTTCCTCGGTCCACAGGGAAGCAAGGAATCATATAAAGAGGCAAGTTTTGATTGCTTGGAGCCGTCCCCTCTTCTAGGACAGCCAGGCACTTGGGTTTGTGCGGTTGATATTACAGAGACGTTCCAAAATAAAATTAATGCTCTTAAATCCCATGCAAGCCAGACTAATGGGATGGAAGACTTAGAGGGGCTGATAAGAGCGTGGACTGAAATTACAGCATCAACCTATGGCCTTGCCGATGGTCATTTGGCAGAATGTTTTCAAGTTGTTTACACCGGCTAGGTGGAGTGTTTTCTAAAACCAAAAGCTATTCTTTGAGAATTATGCCTGAGGGCACTAGCAAACCAGATCTTTAAAGGAATTGCTTAGTGGAAGGATTGCGCTGGCTGTAAGGAAGCGTTAATGCGCGGTTCAAGGTGTTGACATGAATTCCAAGGTTGTTTGTAATTGCCCTCGTGCATTTGCTGCAATGCGCGCTGTGGCCTATGTGATCGAGTACTTTTCCAGCTATACAACTCCGACAAAAGGCCAAACAACGCCTAATAGCGATTGGCCGCCTATTTGGCAGAGGTTAGGGCTACGTGATGCATTGTTGACTAATTTAGTCGGATTTTAGATGTTCGCTCGCAGAATTGCTTCTTTTCAAGAGATTCTCAATAGTAGTGGCATCTACTAGATATTTTTAAGATCGAGTTATCTTCATTGGCCCTTATTCCAACTACTAACAATTCAAGATTGCACCTTTTTTTAAGCCAAGAACACTCCAAGAAAGCGCTTAATTATAAAGAAAAACTAGTTTGAAATACTCTTTTTAAAGAAACGCACAAAAAATGGGGCAAGTATAAAGCCTGCCTAAATAGTTTTTAAAAGCCTAACGATTACTTCTCTAGCCAATCTTTTGGATTATCACTAGTCCATTGCCGCCAGCAGCACCGTTTGCTGAAGTGAATGAACCTCCACCACCTCCGCCTCCGACACCGCCTGTCCTTGGACCGGTAAATAAGTTAGATCCGCTTCCGCTTCCAGATCCACCACCGTTATTGCCACCACTTCCACCGGCCGTTGCGCCTGCTGCATTGGAACCAGAATGCCCTCCCACACTAGAGACACCAATTGCAGATCCCGTAAAGTTGAAAGAGCCTCCACCGCCGCCCACACCGCCAACTGCAGATCCCACTCCACCTTGAGCGGAAACTGATGCGGCTGAACAACTAACGCTTGTGCTCCCACCATTTCCACCTCCGACAGAGGCCGTTCCCGCTGTGCCTCCAGAACCTATGACCACGCTCAAGCTTGTACAACCTGCGGTTGGGATAATGGCAGTCACAACTGCTCCACCTCCACCTCCGCCACTTGAACCGTTAGTCGCGTTGTACCCTCCAGCACCGCCTCCTGCTCCCCATAGTTTGACTTGAACCCAATTTGTGCCAGATGGAATCGAATAAGTAGTCGTAGTTGGACTCGAGAAAACAGTTATTCCATTATTTGCTGGCCAAGAAACCTGCTGATACCCAGTTGGACAACTTTGGCTTGTAGGGTCAATCAGATTTATTGCGCCTTGAACTGGATAGAGCCCACCGGAAACATCAAATACCGCATCAGTTGTGTTTTGGTTAAAGAGACTAAATGTGCCACTTGGTGATAGTGGAACCAAAGCCAAGTCAGCTACAGTCGCGCCTGTTGCAGCCACATTAATATTAGATACTACAGGTCTCGTTCCACCTGCCCAAAGAGTTCCGTATCCTATTTGAGCGTTAGTAAATGTAATGGTTCCAATCACCGCCGAAGCACCAGGAACTACAGATGCAACAGAAATTACAGTAGTTGACCCAGCCGCCAAAGGTTGAGCTGTAGGCACGCCTATTGGAACTCTGGTGTCGAGAACTCTAACCGGAGTTGGCAGATCCACCTCTTTGAATCCCGTTCCCACACATGCAGTAATCTGCCCATTGGCATTGAGAATCGGAGAACTTCCTCCAAATGGCGAGAGTGTAGAGAGCATAATTGCGCTTGTTTTATGATCGAACCCACCAGAACCAATTTTACTGATTTGATTTGGCGATCTCATCAGTTGAATCCCGCTGATCGAAATAGCTGCGACACTTATAAGCAAAGTGAAATAAATCAGAACCTTCTGCAATTTAGACACTTAGTTGCCTCCTTCTCGAAGAGAATACTCAGATTGAACTTTATACCTAAACTGGGCTTTCCTCAAATTTTATTCTTCTGGCGTGGAGACAAGCCTCAAGCCTAAAAACCTTTCATCCCACGCTGCCACTGGATTCAAGGGCTTGTTGTCTTGAACAATTCCTTGGAGGCAATGAGAAAGAGTACATTTTTGATATCAATTGGAATCGGGAATTCCAGAAGTTTCAAGATTCCGATTAGGAAATGGGCAATCTTGCCATTTCGCCTAGTGAATATTTGAATTGTTATCCACTTTAACTAGGTGCAAATATTAGTTCCCTAACAGCTTTTAGCGAAATGTCTTCCAGAGATTCAATTACTAGGTCGGCGCCAGAGAGATCCATATTTCTTGTCATCCCACGTGGAACCGCCAAACATTTCAGGCCGGCTTCCTTTGCGGAATTGAGTCCATGGAGAGAATCTTCAATTGCTAATGCATGACTTGGTTCCACACCAAGATCCATGCATGCCTTGGCATACACATCGGGAAATGGCTTTGGCCTAAGTCCTGTGCCCAATCCTACAACGGAAAGAAAATAGGATCTAAGTCCCATCATCTCCAAGTTCTTCTCGAGCCATCCAATCGAAGATGACGATGCCATACCAATTTTCAATTTGGAGTCGATTGCATCGTCTAACCACTTCTTCACACCTGGACTTGGATGGTAGAGGGATTCTTCAATTTGATCAACATGTCTTCGGTGTGCTTCATCCCTAATTTGATTTTGGGTGTTTATGATCGCTTGGCCAATTGAAGATGATCTTTCAACTTTTATCAAGAGGTCCTCGATCGGGTCAAACACTCCTTTGGTTCCGATGCATATTTGCCACTCCTCGTGCGTCAAGGTTACGCCGTGATCTTGATAAATCGATGACCACGCTTCATAGAGTGGGGTTTCAGTATCTAGGACTACTCCATCAAAATCGAATACAAGGGCTTCCATAGTGGTCTAGCATAATTTACTGTGCAACACATCAATCCGGGTTTATGGCCATCTCCCCTAACGAGCGACTTAGTTTCAAGGGGTGCTCTCCGGTATAGTGACCTTTCTACAAGCACTTTAGGCACTTGGTGGATAGAGTCAAGACCACATGAAAACGGGAGATGTGTAATCTGTTTGGCACCTCTTGAGAAGTTTAAGTTTCCTTTTAAAGTGATAGATATTACTCCTGAGGGCTACTCAGCCAGAACAAGAGTCCATGAATACGGTGGCGGAGCTTTTTGGGTTTTTGAAAATCATGTTTACTTCTCGAACCAATCCGATAACTACATTTACAAACAATCCGTCGATTTGACCACTTTTTTGCCAAGTGAACCAGAGCCAATCATAACTTCTGGTCACCGCTACTGCGATGGAGAAATCTCAGCGGATGGGAAGTGGATGGTTGCTATTCGAGAGAAAAGAGATGTAAATGGTTTTCACAACGAGATCGTGGCTATTTTTGATTCCACTGAGTATATTCTCGAAGATCAATATGATTTCGTTGCATCACCCAGAATTTCCCCAGATGGAAAATGGATTACCTACATTTCGTGGGAGTTGCCTTATATGCCGTGGGACTCTTCTAAGTGTTGGGTAGCAAGGCTCAGTTGGGGAGAAAAAGGCCCAGAGCTAGCAGATAAAATCCAGATTCAGCCGAGCATTCACAGTGAATTAGTCTCCTATGTGAATCCAGCTTTTTCAGTTGATGGAAAATTACTGGTGGCAACTGATGCATTTAATGGTTGGTGGAACATTGCTAAAAGTAATTACTCGGTGAACCAAGAGTTGCCAACTGGATCACAAAATGAAAGCCAGACTATGCAGATTGAACCAATTGTTGAGATGGAAGTCGAAATGGCATGGCCGCAATGGGTTTTTAACCGTCCAACTTTTGCCCCTATTAGTGAAACCAAATTATTTGTTACTTGGCATGATCCATCTTCTGTTAACTTCAAGGCTGGCTACTTAGAAAATGCGCAACCCGAAGAAGTTTTATCTCCCTTTGCCAGCATAAGTGCCACAAAATCCATTCCAGGAACAAGTTTGATCGCAGTATTGGGAAACAGTGGAATTGATCTTGGTTTAGTTGGCACATTTGATTCAAGCTCCCATGGTGGTTCCTTTAATTTATTAGCCAATTCCAGAATCGAAGAAGTAAGTGTACTTCGGGGGCCCAGCAGGAGTATCAAGATTGACTCGAAAGGCGAACTGCCAATATATGCAACTTTTCATGAGCCATTTTTAAAAGGTAGTGAGTTGAGTCATGGAGTTTTGCCTCCACTAATTATTAACTGTCACGGCGGGCCAACTAGTAGTGCTGATCCCGGCTTCTCTCCGACCTTTGCGTTTTTTACTTCACGTGGCTTTGCAGTTGTTGATGTAGATTACCGGGGCTCAAGCGGCTATGGAAGGAAGTATCGAGACGCCCTAAATGGAAACTGGGGGATAGTTGATGTTGAAGATGTTATAGAAGTTGCAAACTGGCTAGTTGAGCAAGAATTAATCAATAGTGAAGCCATTGCCATAAGGGGTGGTTCTGCAGGTGGATATACCGTATTGGAAGCACTTGCAATGAGCGACATTTTTGGGGCAGGTGTTAGTTACTACGGAGTGTGTGATCTAGAACTGTTGGCAAAAGACACCCACAAATTCGAATCAGGTTACCTAGATGGCCTAATTGGTCCACTGCCAGAGTGCAAAGTGCTCTACGAGGAAAGATCCCCAATTAATCATGCGGGAAAGATTAAATCACCTCTTTTAATACTCCAGGGATTAGATGATCCGGTAGTTCCTCCCAATCAGGCTGAGGCAATAGTCGCTGCCATAAAAGCCAATGGCATAAGAGTTGATTACTTAGGATTTGAAGGCGAAGGGCACGGATTTAGGCAAGCTTCAAATATAAAGGCAGCACTCGATGCGGAACTCTCTTTTTACCGACAGGTACTTCCAATCGATCGATCTAAGTAGTTCTAAGGAATCCATTTTCCAGAGTCCCTCCATTCAACCGCTGCGTGAAATCCCTCGGTTGATGCAAGATTTTGGAACCATCTCCCCTCTTTTGAATGCCTTGCAATCCCGTCAAAAAGAGTAGATAAGATTTGAGTGCCCTCTAAGCCCATGTTGTCGTAGGCCTGATTAATCATGAGCTTAGTCATGGTCAACTGATTCTTAGGGACCCCAACTATTCTCTCGGTTAGTTCTTCAACTCTCTGTTCAAGACTTTCTTCCGGGACACTTTCTAGAACTAGTCCCCACTCAGCTGCAGTCTTGCCATCAATTGTGTCCCCTGTCAAGAGCATTCGTTTCGCCTTTTGCGCACCTAGATGATATACCCACATTGCAGTAGTCGGACAGCCCCAGACCCTTGCTGGCATATAGCCGATCTTGGCGTCATCTGCCATTAAAATTAAGTCACAGCAAAGTGCGATGTCGCTGCCACCTGCAACTGCATGACCTTGGATCTGGCAAATTGTCGGTTTTAGCGATCTAAATAGAGACATAAAATCGTCAGTGTTTCGCTTCATGAACTGGTAGTCAAGTATTGGGTCCCATACTCCGTCATTTTTGCCCTGTGTGCCTATCCCAAGCTCGGCAAATGCCTTTAAGTCATACCCTGAACAGAAACTTCGGCCAGCACCTTTCACGACAATTGCATGCACCTCGGGATCCCCGTTGGCCATCTCTACTGCTCTCCTAATCTCACTTGGCATATGAATGTCAATAGCATTTAATCGCTCAGGGCGGTTTAGAACTATGTATGCCCTTCTTCTCTCGGTCTTATATGAAATGGAATTGAAATCAGCCACTGGCACTACCTCGTCTTATCAAACAGATTGTTCAACCTTAAAACTAGTTAAACCTGGCCAAGTTAACAAGTTCGACTGGGACCAAATTATGGGAGAGTAGCCAAGCCTCTGCCACTTTCGCTACTATTCCTAAGTGAGTATGAATAATCTTTATTTTCGACAGTGGCTATCGGGACACGATTATGCCAAAAATGACCAAATGGCTAAAGGGATGAGGAACTTGGTCTATGCAATTGGTGATTCCGATACAAGAGAAGTCATCTTGGTGGATCCCACCTATGGAATCGATGACTTGCTGGACTTACTGCAAAAAGACGATATGAAACTCACCGGAGTACTTGCCACTCACTACCATGCGGACCACGTAGGTGGTTCACTTGGCAATTACCCCATTGAAGGCATTGCTACTTTATTGGAAAAAATAAACGTTCCTATCCATATCCAGGCAGATGAGCTCAACTGGGTCGAGAGAGGCACCGGAGTGCAAAAAGACAGTTTGGTTACTCATGAATCTGGAGAAAAACTTAAAGTCGGAGATATAGAAATAACACTTATCCATACTCCTGGTCACACTCCGGGTTCGCAATGCTTCTTAGTGTCAGAGAAATTAATTGCCGGGGATACTCTTTTTTTAGAGGGTTGCGGCCGAACTGATTTACCCGGAAGCGATCCAGCTCAAATGTATGAGACGCTATTTACACGACTTTCAAAAATCGACGACGGCACTATTTTATACCCGGGCCATCTATACAGTGCCGATCCTTTTGCTCCGATGGGCGAGACCAGAAAGTACAATCCAATTCTCGCACCCCGAGAATCCTCAGAGTGGTTACGGCTCTTTGGATAACTTAGGGACAGAATTAGTGATGGTGCCCTTCTTGGGTAGTGTGGTCTCCAAGTAATTTGCCAGACTGATTTGCACTCCACATGAACACACCTTTTGACATAGTAGATGTGGCAGCTCCAGCCATTGCGCCAAAGACTGCTTTTCTAACTTCATGAATCTCTAAATCTTCTGGGGCAGCCAAAGATGCACTCTCCACTAAGTGTCCGGCCAATCGCAGACACTGTTGTGCTTTTGCTGGAACTTCTTTGTTGGCAGCCATTGGAGTAGTTCCGAGGCTCAATAGATCAACACCTGCCGATTTGGTAGCTTCATTTACCAACTCCACTGCCCTATCGGCTAATTTGCGTGCTCCACCTGCCAAAAGAGACATCTCTTTTGCAAGTGCAACTTCATGAGCGGGTTTCAGATTTGACGGATTTCCGTCCCACCATCCTCCGTAGAGGCGCCAGATATTCCTTACAATAAACTCGGGCTCATCATAAACGGGCTGGAGGTATGGCAGACCTGTCAGATCACTTGGAGGTAGAACAGAGTGGAGAATGTCGCTGAGCCTTGCTCCTTCATTCATCAAAGCCAGAGTCTGATTAACGAGGGATTCCAGATAAAGTGCCGTGTTGGTGAGAGCTTCTCTGATTCGATCTGCACCCAATATAGGAACTCCGTGTCCTGAAAGCAAAACCTCAGGAGGCTCTGGGCCCAACTCCAACATCGCGCGCAATGCTTGTGCCCATTCAAGGGGAAATCTCTGCACCTTTTGAGGGTTTCCAGCGTTGGGAGATGCCCATATAAATAGATCTCCACAGCAGAGTAACTTCTGCTTGGGGAACCATGTGTAGGTGTGGTCGTCTGTCTCTCCTTTTGCATGGTTGAGAACGACTTTTACGCCACCAATTTCTAATTCCAGGTGTGAAGTGTAAGTCTCATCGGGATAGCGATACTCAGTCGGCCACTGAAACCCAGGTACTTGAAACTGGCGTTGATTAATTATTCCGTTGTAACCGGCAGTTTTAATGTACCTATCAAACCTTGCTGGCATAGCCTCGTGTGCATAAACAACAGGTTCTGGCCAACCCTGCTCCTTGGCTTCTTGCTCCCAAACCGGAACACCAAATACATGGTCTATGTGGCCATGGGAGTAAACAGCAGAGTTCAAACGATCTTTAGTCCAGCTTCGCAAAAATCCGTGCACTTGTCTGGCGAGCATTGCACTTCCTGTGTCGACTAACACCAGTCCGTCCTCGGTTGAAACAGCGCTCACGTTAGCAAAAGATGGGATGAATGCCACATCATCTGTAATCTCAACCAGTTGACTCTCGGGAAACCATGGATGTGCGTCGTGGGGATCTACCTCACCGGTCCATAATTTATCTGCTATTTCTAGAATCGGGTATCCGGCCAATTTGGACTCCTAACAATTGACTATGGTGCAAACAAATTGCACTACCTATGAAGATACACTATTTTGGGCGGGTGGTCCACCTACTCCTGTGGGCAAGTTCGCATTGGGCGGCGGCGGCGTTCCGGGAGGCTCTATCGGGGGTTCTCCTGCAACATTTGGCCGACCCGCACCCACTAGGTCATTTGTCCAAAGTGGAGTGAGCATCACATCAGTTCCAGTGTACGCAGCCTGTATCACGAGGCCGTTTCCGGCATACATCACCACATGGTCAATATTTGCCGGAGTATTCGAACCAGAGAAATCATAGAAGAGTAAATCCCCTGGTTGTAAATCCCAAAGTGCAATTGGCGTGGTCTCATTAAACTGGGCAGCTGCACTGTGCTCCAAAGCAACATTCGCTACCTTCCAGGAAGTCATGGTCAGACCAGAGCAGTCAAAACCAAGGGGACCACTACCTCCCCAAACATAAGGCAATCCCAACTGTTTTTCGGCACTGTAAAGGGCAATTTCACCAGGAGTTGCGCCTGGTGGCGGCGGCGAGAGGGTGCCTACTTCTGAGTTAATTTGGGAGATCATTGCTTCCTGTGAAGGCGTGGCCACTCCTCCGAATTGCAAGAAGCGCATCTGGGCAACGACTTGGGCGAGATTGCCTCCTGCACTAGTTAAAAGCTTCTCATCGGAACTGACCTGAGTAGCAGCTTCTTTCTTGGCTAACGATATCAGAGCCATGCCTTCGGAAGCTTGTTTACTGGCTAAGTTCATTGCACTTAAATCGCTGTAAGCAATTTTTTGCTCGGCTTTTAAACTAGCTAGAGATTTAGCCAAAAAATCGCTCAAAGAAAGCCCATACTCCAATTTCAGCGATGCCGTTACATCGGATCCCCCTGAATTGATTAGTGAGAGTTCATCGTCATTTACGCCGTTTCCAGATATAGATGCAACTTCTGTATCTATTGCCAGTTGACGAACTTTATTCTTAATCGCATTTAATTTATTCGTGACAGCTCGATAGGCAACAAGGGATACTTGGTATCTCTCGTTAGAGGCAGCAATCGAGATCTGAGCTTGATCGTACTGTTCGCTAAGAGCAGTCAATTTCTCATCATCAAGCAAAAGCTGGAGAGCTATTAGATCAGCAACACTTTGAGGAGTGGTAGTCGTGGTGGTAGTGCTGGTTGGAGAAGTTGTCGTGGTTGTGGAAGATCCGACATTGGTTGTCCCAGTTTCACCAGTTCCAGTAGTGCTAGTTTCGCCTTGAGTGGTCGGAGTCGAGGCGTAGGACCGATGCGAAAATAGCCCAACAGCTAAAACTGTTAGGCAGAGGCAAATTGAAAAGCATTTTTTTACACGGTTACCTTTTAGAATCAAATTACTCTTTTTGACGCAAAGTGCTGGCCTAATTCCCCTGCGTGACATATCTAATTACCATAGCTGAAATTAAGTCGTTTGTTACTTAGGTCTTGCAATAATTACAAACGATTATCCTTTAGAGGAGAAATAAATGGAAAATCTACCCTTTGATCCGACAAATTGGAAACCCCCGGTCCTGTCCATGGCCTGCGATGTTGGGGTCATAAGATCAACATCTAACGGCCACCAAATCCTATTAGTAGAGAGAAGAAATAATCCCTACCAGGGTTTTTATGCACTCCCTGGGGGTTTCGTCGAAGATGGAGAAACCTTAATTGAAACCGCTGTAAGGGAACTCTTCGAAGAGACCAATGTCTCACTAATTCCTTCTGAGTTGGTATTTGTTGCACACCTAGACAGTCCTGAACGAGATCCCAGGGGTCGAATCATTACTGCACTCTACGGGGCTTCGGTGTCTGGAGATCTTAAAGCCAGAGCTGGAGATGACGCTAAAAGTCTGGCTTGGTTCGACATCAATTCACTGCCTGAGCTCGCATTTGACCATAATTTGGCAGTCAAATTGGTTCTGGAAAAGCTCGAAATTAAGGCTTAACTAGCAAGGAACTGGATTCCAGGGCTCTGGCATTGATTGAGGAGTGTCCAATACAACTTGATTTGCAGGAGCCGTTTCACCTGTTGCAAGTGGAAGTGTTGTTGTAGTGGTTGGTAAAACAGTGGTTGAAGTTGAATTTGGCACTGAACTAGTAGGTGAGCCAGTGGTGGTTGTAGTCGTACTTGGCGCAGCCAAATTCATAAAGTCCGTTATTACTTGACTGGCATAGGGCTGGGCCGGGCGAAGATAGGTACTTGAAGTTCCATAACTAGTAGTTGGCAACACTAAAGTTTGAAGAGCATTGTAGGGAAAGCTATGAAACTCTTGTGCCAAAGAAAAAATCTTTGACTCAGAGAAAGTATCGTCAATTTGCAGGTTCTTAACCGCAGATCCAATGAAGTTATTTAGCGCAAATGGATCGGTCAAATTCCCTTCTGCCTGAGTAATTACTGCTTTGAAAAAAGCGTGTTGGCGCCTGATTCTGCTCCAATCGCTCATGCCGTCATATAGCCACTGGCTATTTGAGGTCTCATAGTAAAGATGCCTACTTCGAACTAAAGCCAATGCTTGGTTTCCGTTGATTGTCTGACAGCCAGTCTGGGTGATATTTAGGTCCGAATAATTGTCCTTTACCTTCATGGGAAAATTCAGCTGAAGACCTCCCAATGCATTGACCATATTTGAAAGGCCCTCGAAATTGATCTGGATGTAATGATTTATCGGTATTCCAAAGTCTTGCTGTATTGTCTGTACCAACTGATCAGGACCGCTATTGTAAGCAGCATTTATTTTGTTATCGCCATTTGTCCCGGCAATCGGAACGAGCGTGTCTCTCGGAATAGAAAGCATTGATATCTGATGAGTTCGTGGATCAATTCGCGCAATAATTATTACGTCAGCCCTTTGACCTCCATATTGGTTAGGGCTTCCAAAAGCTTGAACTTGTCCTGGTGTGCTCACAAATGCTCTTGAATCAGAACCAATCAAAAGGACATTGAATGGCCCTCCCACATCTGCTGTAGTTGGGGTCAGATGAGCAATATGGACCTTTACTATCTGGTCAAAGCGGTAATTGGCATAATAGTAGCTTCCGCCCACTAAACCACCTGATAAAAGCAGGAGTAACACAAGAGCAATAATGAGCCTCTTTAGCCACTTTTTCTTCTTTTTCCTAGAGCGCCTTTCTTTTCTTGAAAGACGGGCAATTTTAAAATCACCACCCATGGTCTCTAAGCTTGGATTTGAGTCCACTTTTTGCTTTTTTGACACTATACAAAGATACGTGAAATCGCAGCGGATTTTGCAGCACCCACAAAAATTGCGCGAAGACCTGCCTAATCAGGGTAACCTAGCCTTTATGTCAATTAAAAGTATAGGAATTGTCGGCAGTGGAATTATGGGTTCTGGAATAGCTGAAGCTGCAGCTATTCACAACTTTGAAGTAATACTTAGGTCAAGGTCAGAAGCTACGGCTAATGCAATGGTTGCAAATATGGAGAAATCGCTAAATAGGCAGGTAGAGAAGGAAAAAATTACTGCAGATGAGCGAGATAATGCACTAGCTAGGGTGAGTGCAACTTCAGATATTGGTGCACTTTCTAACTGTGACATAGTTATCGAATCGGTCGTTGAGGATCTGGCTGTGAAAAAACACCTTTTCACTGAGCTAGATAGGGCTTGCAAGGAAGAGACCATCTTGGCAACCAACACCTCTACCCTTCCCGTAGTTGAAATGGCTATGGAAACTGGGAGACCAGATCGAGTATGTGGAATTCACTTTTTCAATCCAGCACCCGTTATGAAACTCGTCGAAATAGTACGCCCAATTACAGCATCTGACGAGACTATTGCAATAGCTAAAGAGTTTGCTTTGGCCTGTGAGAAGACCCCAGTTGAAGTGAAGGATCAAGCAGGATTTATAGTTAATGCCCTTTTGTTCCCTTACCTTAATAATGCAATTCGGCTTTATGAACAAGGAGTATCTTCCAAAGAGGATATTGACGAAGCCATGAAAGGCGGATGCGGATTTCCTATGGGACCTTTTGCTCTTCTTGACCTCGTTGGTCTCGACACTTCGTTGGCAATTTTGGATGCCCTCTACCAAGAGTTTCGTGATCCCAATTACGCCGCCGTTCCACTGTTGAGAAGAATGGTCTCTGCCGAGCTTTTGGGAAGAAAGTCGGGAGAAGGCTTTTTCAGCTATAGAAAGTAGGTAACATGCCGGATCGACCTTGGGTAATGAGAACCTATTCAGGTCACTCATCAGCCAAAGCTTCAAATGAGCTTTACCGAACTAACCTGGCCAAGGGTCAAACAGGACTCTCTATAGCATTCGATCTGCCAACTCAGATTGGATACGATCCCGATGACAAAAGGGCAGCCGGTGAAGTCGGCAAAGTGGGGGTGCCTGTAGTTCACTTGGGCCACATGAGAGAGCTAATGGACCAAATTCCAGTCGGCGAGATGAACACTTCAATGACAATTAATGCCACTGCTGCATGGTTACTCGGACTCTACATTGCAAATGCCATCGATCAAGGAGTAGATCCTGATGTCTTGTCTGGAACCACCCAGAATGACATAGTCAAAGAGTATCTTTCTCGCGGAACTTTCATATTTCCTCCAGAGCATTCAAGAAGGCTTATCGTGGATATGGTTGTATACACAGTCAAAAATGTTCCCAAGTGGAATCCTATTAACGTTTGCTCCTACCATCTCCAAGAAGCAGGTGCCACCCCTGTTCAAGAAATAGCATACTCACTAGCAACTGCAATAGGGGTACTTGATGCTGTTAGAGACTCTGGACAAATAGATCCAGATCTTTTCCCTGAAGTTGTGGGTCGAATATCTTTTTTTGTAAATGCCGGAATCAGGTTTATTGAAGAGACTTGTAAGATGCGAGCTTTTACTTCTCTTTGGGACAAAATTACGAGTGAGAGATACCAGGTTAAAGACCACACCCTCAGGCGATTTAGGTACGGAGTGCAGGTTAATTCACTGGGTCTCACAGAAGCCCAACCAGAGAATAATATCCAAAGAATTGTTTTAGAGACTCTTGGGGTGACACTTTCAAAAGACGCGAGAGCAAGGGCCATTCAATTACCAGCCTGGAATGAAGCACTAGGTCTTCCCCGTCCATGGGATCAACAGTGGTCACTTCGGATACAGCAGGTGCTTGCTTTTGAAACTGACCTGTTGGAATACGATGATATTTTTGAAGGTTCCAAAGTAATGGAATCCAAGACCAACCAACTCATCGAAGAGGCCCAGAGTGAACTCGACGAAGTTCTCGGCATGGGTGGCGCATTTGAGGCTATCGATGAGCTCAAGTCGCGATTAGTTAGATCTCAAGCAGACCGGACCAGAAAAATTGAGACTGGAGATCTAAAGGTCATTGGTGTAAATGTGTTCCAAGAAAGCGCTCAATCACCACTTGTAGATGAGGAATCGAGCGGTGAGGCCATCCTTAAAGTTGATCCAAAGGTCGAAAAGGAGTTAATCGATGACCTTTCAAAGTGGAAGGCATCAAGGGATCAAATAGCTGTAGCCAAGGCCATAGAAGATCTTAAAGAAGCGGCAAAAAATCCAAATATTAACATCATGCCCCCAACAATTGCACTCGCTAAGGCAGGTGGAACTACAGGTGAATGGGCAAATACACTGAGGGAAGTATTTGGAGAGTACCGTGCTCCAACGGGAGTTGGTGGGGCAATTGGGCATCATGGCAAAGAGTTGAACCTAGCTCGTGAGAAAATTGCTGAGCTCAAAGCAAACGGTGGTCCCCCTCCTAAGATTTTGGTAGCCAAACCTGGTCTTGATGGTCATTCAAATGGAGCGGAACAGATTGCAGTTGCTGCAAGAGATGCCGGATTCGAAGTGATCTACCAGGGAATCCGCTTAACCCCAGAAGAGATTGCAACCGCTGCCAGAGATGAGGATGTGGAAGTAATCGGACTTTCAATACTCTCTGGATCACATCTTGAATTAGTGCCCGAAGTTTTGGAAAAACTTAGAGAACTAAAGGTTGAAGTTCCCGTAGTTGTTGGTGGGATCATTCCACCCGAGGATGCTGAGATACTTAAAAAGAAGGGCGTCAGTGCTGTCTATACCCCCAAAGACTACGAGCTTGGGAGAATCATGGCCGATATTGCAGACATAGTTTCTAAAAATCGATCCTCTAGGTGACCAGGAAATTGATAGCGGGTTGCTACTCTAACTAAAGTTATGACAGAAAATTCCGGAATAAGCCAAGACAATTTAATGCCTTCTGTATTTATTGGCCACGGCAATCCAATGTTTGTTCTTGAACCCAACCGTTGGACTGAGGCATGGAGCGAGTTCTTTCTAAGCATTCCAAAACCTAAAGCCATCCTGGCAGTTTCTGCTCATTGGTTTACAACAATGAGCGCAGTCACTGTGATGGACCACCCAAGAACAATTCATGATTTCGGTGGCTTCCCAGGTGAACTCTACCGAATACAATACGAGGCTCCAGGGTCAAAAGCATTGGGTTCAAGAGTTATTGAACTGTTAGGGGATACTCCGGTTGAAAGTGATAACAAATGGGGACTAGATCACGGCACTTGGTCTGTATTAGTTCACACATTTAAAGAAGCCGACGTCCCTGTTGTGCAGTTGTCAATTGATGCGACCAAGCCACCTGACTTCCACTGGAAGCTCGGCGAGATGCTCACTCCACTTCGAAGTGAAGGAGTGCTCATTTTGGGAAGTGGAAATATTGTTCACAATCTTGGTCTGGCTCGATTTGATATAGGTTTCGACCATCCATACGACTGGAATGAGAAATTTGACTTGGAGGTAAAGGCGGCAGTAAAGGACTTTGATAAGAGCTATCTCGTCAACTATCTAGAACTCCCACATGGAAAGCTCTCAGCACCCACTCCTGATCACTACTATCCACTTCTCTACAACATGGGTGCAGGGTCTCGGTCTGACAAAGTAGTTACTATCTGCGAAGGCTATGATGCAGGATCGTTATCGATGAGATCATTCGCACTTGTATGAAATAGTGCTCAATCTGATCCACCTAATATCTGTCATTTTTAATCTCACTTTGTGACTTAGGTCCTATACCCTATAGGGGTATGATGTACTAGGATATCCTCGGAGGTTTAAATGGATCACCCCGGTTATAGCGAAAATAAGACAAAAGTAATTAAGCGTCTCAGGCGAGTCCAAGGGCAAGTCAAAGGTATCGAGAAGATGGTGGATGATGACCGATACTGCATCGATGTGCTCGAACAAGTTAGTGCCGCCACAAGAGCTCTTCAAGGTGTGGCACTCGCACTTATGGAAGATCACCTATCGCATTGCGTAGCAAATGCAATCAAAGACGGAGGATATGAAGCGGATCTAAAAATAAAAGAGGCTTATTTGGCCATTGAGAGACTGGTCAAATCGTGATTGCCACAGTTCCGTATCTCCTCGTCGAACTTGGCAGAGGTTTTAGAGAAGCACTTTACATGTTTTGGGAAACACTTTGGCCATTAGTCCTTGGCTTTTCATTATCAGGAGCTGTTCAGGCATTTGTCTCGAGAGAAGCACTTGAGAAAAAGCTCGGGAAACACACCCCAGCGCACATTGCCCGGGCATCTGGGTTCGGAATGGTCTCGTCATCGTGCTCCTATGCAGCATCGGCAATGGCCAAGACACTCTTTTCAAGAGGTGCCGACTATGTATCGTCAATGGTTTTTATGTTTGCCTCCACTAACTTAGTAATTGAACTCGGAATTGTCCTTATTGTCTTGATTGGCTGGCAGTTTGCTGCAAGCGAATTTATTGGCGGCTTGATCATGATTGGAATTTTTGCCGTTATTGGTCCTCTCGTTTTCAAAAGCAAGACTATGGATTCAATACGACTTAAGCTCACATCAACTTCTCATGATGAAGCAGCTTCCTGCCAAGTAGATCACTCGCAACAAGAACCCATAAAAAGCCGAGCAAATACTCTGGCTGGTTGGTCCGATGCTGCTTCTTACGCGATGGCTGATCTAACAATGCTTAAAAGAGAGCTTCTAATTGGATATACCATTGCCGGGTTTTTAGCCGCACTCGTTCCACACCATGTTTGGAGTGCACTGTTTTTGCGGGGGCATGGTGGATATACTGATATTGAAAATGCACTAATTGGACCCTTTATTGCCGTAATAAGCTTTGTGTGCTCAATTGGCAATATTCCTTTGGCTGCTGCACTGTGGGTTGGGGGAATCTCTTTTGGTGGAGTAGTTTCTTTCATATTTGCAGATTTGATTTCAACTCCATTGCTTTTGATCTACAGAAAGTATTACGGCACAAAGACAATGCTGAAAATGCTTGGAAGTTTTTGGCTAGTGATGTCATTGGCGGGGTTAATAACTCAATATATATTCAAAGCAGCTAATTTGATTCCAACGGAGAAATCAAATACTGTCCTTTCGGCTAGCTTTTCTTGGAACTACACAACGTATTTAAATATTTTGTTCCTCATAATGTTCGCAGGTTTGTATTACTTGTATAGGAACCAGCACAAACTCGGAGGAGGAGGCGCATATGCTCTTGATCCTGTCTGTGGAATGCAGGTTGAGACAGCTATGGCGCCTGCTAAATCAAGGTATGACGATGAGTACGTTTATTTTTGCTCAGATCGCTGCAAAGAGAAATTCGATAAGTCCCCTAATGAATATTTAACGGAAGGAAAGCAGATGAAACTATTTGGAAAGAAAAGCAGTGGTGAGGCAAACCAAGGAGCAGAGATGAGCGGGGAATTCATAGACCCGGTCTGCAAAATGACGGTTAGCCCAACAGATACGACTCCGACAGTTGATCACGAGGGAACTACTTACTATTTCTGCAATCAGAGTTGTGCCGACTCATTCGGAAGTGATCCAAATAAATACTTGGAGCCAACTAAGAAATAACTGGAGTTTCTCCAAGTAGATGTTTCCTGGATTAGCGCAATGCCAGCCGCAAGGATGTTTGAGTGACTTTTACGATATTAGTGCCGACCCAAGTTGCGCTTTGAAGAGAGGCCTGGGGAAAACTACTTGCTATGGCAATTGCCAGATTTTGTATGGGAAAAGACTGTTGACGTGTCGTGCGATCAATTAATACACCTGTAAATATTCCGAATGCTATTGCCGCCACCAATAGCACGCTTACAAAGTTTTTTAAGCTTCTATGGACTTAGCTTAGACAAAGCCTCTATTTTATTAGGACCCCAAGCAAATACATTGAGGCGAATTATAAACTGCACGAGTCATTAGTGCGCCGATGCCGCAGAACTTGATTCCATAGTTATTA
>JABEUL010000222.1 GCA_013044465.1 Acidimicrobiales bacterium | reverse complement strand
GATTGCCGTCGCAACCTGGTGTTGGTGTGACGCCAATTGCAGGTTGAGCAATCGGAGTTGGCGGGAGTCCAAAATCAGAAGTTGGGAAAGCATTTCCGATTACGATTTGACCTGCCGGGTTTGGGTGGAGATGATCAGTTGAGTCATAACCAGGGAAAAAGACATCGGGCTGGCAACTGCCGTTATAAACGTTGGCAACTAATCTGTTGAGATCTACTACATCGTCGAAGGCATGGGAAGTCAAGATCCAGTGATTTACCTGATTCAGGGCTAATTGGTGCTGGGCATTCCATGGAGTTCGCACATATTGGTCGCTTCCTCCTCGTGGAGTTAGGGTAGCACCGATTACTGTGATACCTGCCTTATGAGCTTCTTGTATCAAACTTTGATAGCCCGCGATAACCTCGGGTGCGGTTGCACCAAAAAAGAGGTCGTTGGTTCCAAGGAGGACTATTAGGTATTTAACATCGGACAGTGAAGTGACGTCGTCTATAAAACGGTCCTCGCCGCTGGGTCCACCCCCGCCAATACTGTAGTTGGGCACAACATTAGTTAAGGTATTGGCTGTAATTGCCTCAGGAATTACAGCGCTTCGTTCTGACAGAGGAAGCGAATCAATCCGAGCCTCAAGCACTGATGTCCAGGCCAGCGCGGAGTGGAACCCGTCGGTTATTGAATCTCCGAGAGCAACAATTGTTGGTCTTCCAGTTGGTTCGTACACATCAACAGCGTCAACTAGCTCAGCATAAATATTTGAGCCTGTGAAGGATGAGCCAGTTGTGTCGGCAGTGACGTTTCCAGCATTGTTTCTGGTGTAGTAAGTAATTGGCGTGTCTTGACCGTAGTAATGGCTTGTGAGCTTGTCGGTTGAGGGAAGATACAAACTAGTTTCTAAAGTTTCTCCAAAGCTCACTGCCATGTTGATCGGGTCACTCACTACCGAAGACCCAATTGGAATAGTGACATAAGCTAAACCACTAAAGGTCAGTGGCATTTGAGAACCTACGACTACGGCGTCTCCGCCAGCTGATATCCCACTTGCCGCCGCTCCAACTACTAGTGGAGCGTTTCCAAATTCATTTGAGATTCGTACTCTAACCGCCGTACCACTCCCCTGGAGAGCAGTTAATACTCGAATTGTCACATTGGTGGCTGGAAAAGGTGCGAAGGCCATTGCAGATCCCCAGGCTGTTCTCCAAGTCGGAATTTCTGGTTGACTTGTTGTAGAGGTTTTCGGTTTTGAGGTCAAGGTTGAACTTGTAGTTGTAGTTGGCTTGACTAAATATAACCCTCCAAAAGCAGCCAATGCTACAACTACCGCCACTACGAATACAGTGGCTACCAGCCTGTTTCTCCTCTGTCTTCTTTTTCTTAAGTTATTTCGACGGACAGGAGCGAGCGCGCCTATGTCGCGATTGTTCCCAGGTGTCACATTTTAAATTGTACTTAATGTGAAGACAGCAATTGTTCATGCCCAGAGGATTTCTGGAATATACCATCTAGTTAGATGAGATAGGTGGCTCAGAAATATCCTAGACGGTCCGGATTTCGCTTCCAATTCTTATTTACAGATACTACGAGTTCAAGCTTGGTGCCTTGGGGGAGCTTGGGCTGTACCGCCCTTCTGATATTTCCAAGATTCCTGCCACCCTTCCCCAAGATAATGGGTTTCTGGCTGTCTCTTTCGACAATAATCTCGCAGAGCATATAAGTTGGCTCCCACTCTTTAATCTGGCAGGCAATAGAAGAAGGTAGTTCGTCTCTAGCCAATTTTAGAACTTGTTCCCTAATTAATTCGGCAATGTAAAAATCCTCTGACACATCGCTGGTTTCCTCTACATCGAACCAAGCAGGTCCATCATCAAGTTTTGATTTGAGCACCTCTCTCAGCTCGTCGATTCCCTGTCCGGATGTGGCTGAAACAGGGACATATTCCGCATTGTCTTGAAATCCGAGCCTTTCAAAAGAGAGCATCAATTGAGCGGCAATCTGGGTTTTATTCATTCGGTCGATTTTGTTAATAACTACTACCGAGTCTTTGGGCAATGTCTTTGCAATACGTATGTCACCTGGGCCAATTCCTGCATGCCCGTCAACTACCAGCATTACTGCATCAGGTGAGTCTTTGACCGCTGCAGCAGCTGTCAAATTTAAGTGCCCACTCAATGGTCCTGAGGGTCTGTGAATTCCCGGGGTGTCAACTAAGACGATCTGTGCATCATCGCCATTGTATATTCCGCGAATAGTAGAACGGGTGGTATGTGGAGTAGTGGCTGTTATCGACACCTTTTTGCCAACAATTCGGTTAACAAGTGTGGACTTGCCTACACTTGTCCTCCCAACTACTGCTACGAATCCTGATTTCATCGTGTCCAAAAAGTTTCAGTCATTGTTTGGTTCGCCGCTTTGGCTTGCATTTTGTGAAATTGGGTAGTAAAGCACGCTAACAATTCGTCTTCCTGACATCTCAGCAACTTCCAATTTATGTTCGTCGATGTCTATAGAATCGCCTGGTTTGGGAATTCTGCCCAGCCTGTCGAGCAATAGGCCCCCAATAGTATCCCAATCTCCACTTGGGAGTCTGGCTGCTAAAAGTTCATTTGCTTCCTCAATGGTGAGTCGAGCAGTGAGTTTTACTTTCCCATTTTCCATCTTCACTATTTGAGGATCTTCCGTATCGTACTCATCTATAATTTCCCCAACTAGTTCTTCAATAAGATCCTCCATGGTCACCACTCCTGCAGTACCTCCATATTCATCAATAACAATTGCTAAGTGAAAAGACTTCTCCTGCATTTCTTTCAAGAGAGGTGCCACTTTCTTGGTCTCAGGAACATAATGTGCCTCCCTAGAGAACTCAATAACCTCCCGTTCGCCTTGGCCTTCTCGCTCCATTCTCACTAGATCTTTGGCCACAACTATTCCCACCACGTTGTCTACCGATCCGTCGAATAGAGGCAGTCTGGAATATCCTGCAGACATTGCTAGATCTAAAACATCACTTACCTTGTCGAGCTTATCGACTGCGACCATCTCAGTTCTCGGTTTCATTACATCCTTGACGACCGTGTCGCCAAAGGCCAGGATGGAATGGATAAAGGCCCTCTCTGAAGTCTCAATAATTTCCTCTTCTAGTGCGACATCTGCCATAGCCAAAAGCTCTGATTCGGTTATTTCACTTTGCGAGTCTTTGGCACCAGGAATCACTACTGCCGAGAGCCTGTCAACACCTTTGGCGATTAGTGCAAGTGGAGCAAAGTTGACTAAAAATGTTAGGAAAGGAGCAGATAGGAGGGCCGCCCTTTCTGGATGCGTAACGGCCCAATTCTTTGGAATTGCTTCTGCCAGCAAAAACACTACGAGCACTTCACCGGTTGTAATTAGGGCAATCATCCAGCCATTAAATAGATGACTAAGCAATATTCCAACCAGGGTGGCACTAATTGTTTGTGCCAAAAACACTGAAAAAAGAATTGGGTGCAAAAAGCTTGTTGGGTTTTCCACAAGCTTCAATAATGCCTTAGCTCCACGTTTGCCGCGCTCTTGTAAAGAAAGTGCCTTTGCTCTAGACATTCTCACGAGTGATGTTTCAGCCAACGCCAGAACACCTGTCACCGCAAAAAGGATAATTATGACTGCGACAATTGCATAGTCAGCATGAGTGAAAGTGCTCTGCACGCCTAGCATCAAGAAGCTATGTTCCACTTGGGTCTCCATCGGTGAAAAAGCGTGACAGCATATCTTGCTCCCTTGCTTCCATGAGATCTGCTTCTTCTGCTTCTTCGTGATCCATGCCTAGAATGTGGAGGATCCCATGCACTAAAAGAAGCGCCATTTCGGCTTCGTAGGTTCCAGCGTGTTCCGGCGCATTTCGCTTGGCAACTGCCGGACATATGACAACGTCGCCCAAAAGTATTGGGGCCTCATAGTCATCGGTAGGATCCCAGGTAGGGGAGGTCCCACCCGAATCCGGAAAACGACCTGAAGGCATAATTAGGTCCTCGATTGGAAATGAAAGTACATCAGTTGGACCAGCGTGTCCTAGGAACTTTTCATTGAGGGTGGCTATTGCGGGCTCGTCGACATAGATGATGCTAAGTTCGGTTTCCCCCTTGATCCCTTGGGCAATGAGTACATCTAGTGCTAGTCTGTGCCACTTCGATACATTTACTTCATGGTCATTTTGCTCATCAGCAATGTGGACGTCTATTCCATGAGAGTCAATCATACGGTCCATCCAGTTTTCCACGTCATAAAATCTAACTCTAGCCGTAATTTGGCAATATCATAGTTGGCAATTGGATTTTGAATCTGAACACAATGACATGTTTATTTATTGGATTTCAATACTTTTTAGCCTATTTGTTAAATCTAGTGTCTGCTTTTTCATAGGCATCAACTATGTCTGAGACAATTCTATGTCTTACAACATCTCTTT
>JABEUL010000221.1 GCA_013044465.1 Acidimicrobiales bacterium | reverse complement strand
TTATTCCCTGTGGCCAAGTACCGCCGATTTCCATAAATGGACATGTCTACGACACAAGCTTACCTGGCACTAGAGGTGATTTGGTGCTTACAAGACCCATGCAGCTCAGTGTCTGCGGAACATCATCAATTAACCTTTCGCCGGGAATTTCCAATCTGGTGGCTGAACCTACAAACGTTCCTTTTTCTATTTCCTCGATTGCCCTATACCCCAAAGGAACTTTCAACGCATTTCCTGGACCAACACCTGTCTCACCTAATCGCACCCTCGCAGTTGAGAGCTGGGGCGCTGACTCACGATCAGTAAGCATCGGTGCAGGGGCGCAGTCTTACTTCGAAATCCATGAAAACTTCAATCCTGGATGGAAGGCGACCTTGAATGGAATGCCACTGCAATCTGTGACTCTCGACGGTTGGCAGCAAGGTTTCGTTGTGCCCTCTGGCCAGGGCGGCGTAATCAGCTTGACTTATGTCCCCAACTATCTCTATAGGTTAGGTATCGTGGCGGGTGCGCTAGCGGCATTAGCTCTGGTAATTGCAGCTATTTTGGCACTGCTGGGTCGGTTGGATCAAGGTAAAAATCATGAGAGGGTCTTCGGACGTCCTGATCCCCCGAGAGTAATTTGGCTACTGGGTATTTCAGTTGTTCTTTTTCTCGTAGGAGGCCCAATGGTGTTAGCAGTTCCTCTGCTTGCCCTGCTGGCAAGGAGGTATGTAAATAGTGATATTCTCCCTCGGATATCTTTTGTGACAATGGTATTGGCTGGAATTGGAGCTGCGGTTGATCTTGGATTAAATGCAGCTTCCGGTCTTGGCTCTTTTGGTTTTATTAGCCAAGGACTGGCTTTAATTGCCTTAGCTGGGGCTCTTTTGCCTCAGCGCAGTCAGCTTAATAAAGATGAAGATAACAAATTAGTTCTGGGCAAAATAAGCAATGAGAGTTCCACTTAGCATCTGGGACAAGTTGGGTTTGCGATTTGATTTTACAGACGATCCGAACACCATCTTTTGCGAATTCCAAGCCAGCGGGGCACTTGATAAACCTAGGTTAGAAAAGTCATGGAGAGAAATTCAAAAAAGAACTCCTTTGTTGAATTCCAAATTAATAAAGGAGTCAAAAAACTTTTTGACTCATATGTACTGGGGCGAATGTAGCTCTGATTCTCCAATAACTTGGTTGCAGTATGAAGATAGTCAAGAGTTAGAGAGTCATAGAAATCATATATCTTCAAAACAAGTAGATCCCGTACGCGGGTTATGTGAGCTCTTTGTAGCAATTGGAAAGGACGGGTTTAGCCTCTTGCTCCTAGCCCATCACGCTGCATTCGATGGAATTTCCTGTGTTGCAGTGCTGAAGTCGTTGTGCGAGAGTTACAGTGGTGATCCAAACTGGGATGAATCGCTGTTCCACATTGCAAATAACTTAAAAGTTGAGCACCAGCAAGACAAAAGAGGTGATTCAAATCACAAGGGCAAAAAGAACCGGTCGTTTGAGTACCTTCCGTTTTTCCACAAAGTTACACGAATACACAGGACTGTCACAACCAATCGACCTGGATATTCTGTACTTAATAGAAGCCTTTCCCAAAGTGAATTTGAGATAGTCACCACAAGGAGAAAAACTTACAACGCAACTGTAAATGACCTCCTTTTACTGGCATTCAACAGGGCGATAGACATGTGGAACGCCAGTAATAAAACTGAAACAAATCTGACTCTTATTACTATGCCTATTAACCTGCGCCCAGGAAGAAGTCGCTATATGGGAATAGGTAACTTCACTGCAGCAGTTCCCATTGGATCCAATTTGAACGACAGAGTCAACTCAAAACAACTTTTAAGTGCCATCACAGCCCAAACTTCATCTTTTAAGGCAACTCCAGCATCACCGATATTCAATCTGATAAATGAAATTCTTTCAAGACCACCTTTAGTGAATTTGATATTAGCCGTATACAATCCGCTTGGAAATAAATATGTTCACTCTGCAATTCTTTCAAATTTGGGTCATCTTCAAGAATTGATTCCCGTGGGCACCTCTTCAAAGGTGAACCACATTCTGTTCTCCACCGCAGGCAGGATGCCAAGAGGTGTGGCTATTGGGGCGATTGGATATGACTCTTCGATCGATCTCACTTTAAGGTACAGAAACGCTCAGTTTGAAAAAGGTGACGGTGAAATGTTTCTTGATCTCTTTGTCGATGCGCTTGTCACATGAGTGACCTAGGTGAAGGGCACCTTCCTTGTTCACTTAAGTGGACCTAATTTACTCTTGCTTTAACCCAAAAGTCTTAAAGCCAACCCAGTGACATCTTGAAAATGTACTTCGGCAAGAGTTCACAATCTTCCGTTATTTCTCCCATATATCTAATGCCTTTACACTAGTAATGAAACTATCAATCTGGACAATTTCTTGCTTCTTGGATCCAGTTTGACAAATGCCGAGTGCGAGACTTTAAATGGTGTTTATCTTATGCAACTTTACGATGACCCCGAACTCAACAGACTTCCTAGTTTTGAAGAACTCGCTTCTAAGTCGAAATGGTTAAAGGCTATTCCTGGATTACCAGAGGCCACCATGGAGTGGGAGGGTTCACTTCCTTTTATTCGGGATAAATCCGATGCCTCGGCAAAGAACCTCGCAAAACCCATTTTCAAGGCAAGTTCCTTGGCTCAAGTGTTTCTCGTCTTAGGAAGGCTCATCCTCGCTTTACTCATGGCAGTATTCGACGTGCCTTTTCTAGTTTTCAAGAGAATCGTGAATGGAAAATCCGATGCAGGAACTGTGAGGATTATGGAACACGTAGGAAGTGTACTTAAAAAGAGCGGGCCTTCTATGGTGAAACTTGGGCAGTTTATTTCAACTGCAAATGGCATTTTGCCAGACAATATAGTAAATTCCTTCGCTTGGTGTAGAGACAGCGTGCCACCACTTGATTCACGGTTAATCAGGCGAATCATAACCGAAGAGTTGGATGCTCCTCCAGAGGAGATCTTCGCCTCATTTTCTAAAGAACCCATGGCTGCCGCATCGATCGCTCAGGCACATCGGGCAGTCACAAAAGACGGACGTAAAGTGGTCGTAAAAGTCCAGCGGCCCCACCTTAAAGACAGCTTCACCCGAGATTTAAAAGCCATGGCGATTATCTCTTGGGCGTTAGAACGCGTTTCAAAGACTGTGGCTCAGGCTAACCTTCCAGGTTTCGTAGAACTATTCGGAACCCTTGTCTTCCAAGAGATCGACTTCCGATTAGAGGCCTGCAATATGGTTGAACTGGGTCTTGCCGCAGAACATGCGGAGGCCAATTTTGTAGTATTTCCAAGGCCCATTCCAGAGTTCGTGACGCCAAGGGTGCTGGTAATGGAGGAGTTGAGTGGAGTTCCCTACACAGATGCCCAATGGGGCGAACTTGACGATGAGTCCCGCGAAAAAGTCCTGAAGCTTGTGATATCTGGGGTAATTGAACATACTTTGGTCTATTGGGTATTCCACGGCGATCTCCATGCAGGAAACGTGCTGGCTACTCCAGATGGGGTACTTGGGCTCGTTGACTACGGTATCGTCGGCCGTCTTGACGCAATCCAACGCGTATCACTCGTCCAGTTCCTCATAGCATTCGCTGCTCAAGACACGACTGAAATGCTGAAATCTATGATTACTTTCGGCGCCGTGCCAGAAGGTGCTGACATTGAAAAGTTAGCTAAAAAGATCGATAGCGCCCTTCCTGATATAGACCAAGTCACCCAAGAGCAACTCGCCGAGACTCTTGGAGTCGTAATTAAAGTACTGATCACCGAGGGTTTCCGTCTTCCGATCCCCCTCGTGTTGTTCTTCAAAAACCTCTTATACCTCAATGGTTTTGCCGCTGCAGTAGCTCCAAACGTCGATCTCATGAGCCAGATCGAGCCGATCTTCGAGTATTTCAGATTGAAATACGGCAACATCATGGAGTACCTTGCTGGAGAACTTCCTGACAGGACTGGTTGGAAAAATAATGAAAAAGATGGAACGTGATAGTGCTGCGGCTGGTCGGATTGATTAGTTCGGACACATTAAAATTCCTGAGTACCGCTTTTTGGCCAGCAAAGTCAACCGCTCATTGATAACAGTGGCATGGCAGTGCCCGTCACCATGGAGAGCGGTTTTTCATGGCCCATACTATTCAGTCATGTCTCGCAGTATTTCATTTGCGGAGGTAAATGGAGAAAATAGGCAAGGTCCGATGATCAAAGTGGTACACGCTGGGACATGGTTAGATAGTTTTGTTAGGTGGAATGTTGGGTTTTTTGGATGTCTTTTGCATAGATTTTCAATGTGGAGGCAATGACCCACTATGGATTTAAATATGGACTATGGCAAAATCGAAATTAGTATATTTCAGAAACCTAGTTGAAAAAATATGGAAAGCGTAGTTTGATCTTGCAGCCCACGAATTGGTCACACTTCAATTGCGATCGCATAAGGCGAAATAGCTCTGCCGCAACAACCTCAGTGTCAACAGTTCTACGCAGAGTATTTTATAGCCTGGGATAATTCATAAATTTCCAAGCGAACAGCCATGTTAATCAACAAATCGTATCCATGTTTATCCAATAGCATCCATTGCACATGAAGTAAGTAGATCATTGCAATCGTAAGCATTTATTAGACTCGGGAAGGTCTTATTTCAAATACTTAATATCTAGCAAGATATGCATCACTACACTAAGATCCTGGTATCCGTACGGGAAACAATCAGACAAGTTGTCGCTTTTATTAGTTTATCATCTCTATGCCGCTTTGGATTTGCCTCTCGTCGAATTTGATTTACATCCAACAATTGTTTCTC
>JABEUL010000220.1 GCA_013044465.1 Acidimicrobiales bacterium | reverse complement strand
TTGGTGAACTGACCTGTCCATACTGTGGCAGGCAAGTGCCTGAATCTTCTCAAGAAATTCTTGAGAAGATTCAGGCACTTGCCTGCCACAGTATGGACAGGTCAGTTCACCAACGGCTATCTGGGTATTACAAGTCGGGCATGTCGCCAAAGCTACTCCTCATTGAATTTAATTATCTGCCTTAAAACACTACCAAATATGCCCATTTAAGGCAGGTTTCATCTATCTTTACTTCCATTGCCGTAGGAGCGAATAAGTCAATCCGTTCGCTTTACTACCACAACTACTATTCTCTATTGCCACCAACAGCTCGGATTCTCATCAGCAAAGTTTCTCTATTTAGATCTTAAGATGAGCTCGTCTCACCTCTCAGTATGAAAAGCAATAGCCACTATCTTCATGTCAAGTATTGGCAAAGTTAACCTTCAAATCTTGTGAGCATTGCTTAGTCTTGCAGGACTAGGAGCAAGGAAATAAAGTTAACTCAGTATTTTATGAACTTGATCCAGGCAAAGTAAATCCTACTTTGTCAATGTGAAAGCCAGACATACTGGTAGCATCCGTAAGGTAGCAAAATTGCGACGACGGACACGAAAACCCTGACTGCGTACCGAAAATATCATTGCCGTACTGATGTAATTTTGCATAAGCTAATCGAGTTACTTCAGCTGAATTTGAAGAAGAAAGCGAAATGGCATTAAGGGAAGAACTTCCCGCAAAGCATAATGTATCAGAGCTGCATATAAAGTCACTCACGGCACCCAAAGGAGAAGACGTCTTTTCGATTCTCCAAGACTTCCCAAAATCATTAGAAGTGTAAAGAAGGTAACCACCAGGTGAAGTTACTTGGGTGACAACTGCCACGCAAAAATTAACGTTCGGGCACGAAACATAATTTGCCGCAAGCTTTCCCAAAGAATATTCCGCCTTCCAAGTCAAACCTCCATCTGTCGAAATTTCAAATATTTCTCCACCTGAACTTATTGATTGTAAAAGGGTAAAGCAGTTGGCTGAAATTAAGAGACATGCAATTTGAAGAGGCCTGTAGCCAGAAGGTAAAGTGGTCTCGCTTTGCCATGTCTTCCCGCTGTCAGTACTAAGTTGAACTTCTTCCTGAGAGGTAATTATGAGACATTTAGAAACATCTAAACAAGTAAATTCGTAAGGCATTGTTGCGGGAATAGTTACTGGTGAGCTAAAAGTCCACTCACCATTTACAACTTGGCCTTGTATTAGCTCACTCGTCTGAGCGACTGCATATGTGGCAGATTGAATTACTCCTTCTTGCAAAAGGAGAATACATGTTGAACTTGAGACACACGAGATCTTTGCAATCATGCCAGGTTCATTAACTTCTGATGAAGTCTTCCAACCATTCGTTGTTGTTATAAGTGTTGAGAGTCCTGAAAGCGGATCTGGCTGGCTAGAAACAGAGGGAGCCGACCGAACAATGGCTAGACAGTAGTACTGGGAGCTACAGGCAAGACCAAAAGGCAGGTATCCACTTATATTTCCCGAAACGTCTTGAATGGGTGAAAATACTTTCGCGGGAGGGCGAGTAGTTGATGTTACATGGCTTGGACTCCCACAACTCTGCAATAGGACCATCACAACTACCATCATGATCATTACCCGAGTTCTAATTTGCACGTTTGCCCCTATGTCTCTTCTTAGTGTATTTATGATGCGCTTAGAACACCACTAACCATATTGAATGTATAGGATTTACCAGAAGCCGATTTTACGGCCAAAGTGTCTTCACTATAAGATTCAATTGTCAGCATGCCGCTTCCGGGTAGTTGAACAGAATTAACCACACGAGCAGTAGTGTTCGACCAGGTTGTGATATCGCCAGTTGTAGAGTCGTTTGGATACTCACCTTGACCATTGCTGGCTCCGATAACACCCGCAAAAACTCTGAGGTTTTGACCATTTACCGTACCCTGCCAAACGTTCGAGTCATACATGTCAAGTGAGGCCCCAGGTTGTAAATCTGATGTGATTACATTCTCAGGTGATGGAGGAACAACCATGGTTTAGTACATGCACTTGCGTATATTTTCTCCTGATTACTAACCTGGCTGCTTGGAGTGGAAGATATTTCATGCTGAGCATACGCACACATCATTCCTATGCCGTTTGCCTCATCAGCGAGCAAGAATGTAATTGCAGCACGGCTATGGCACTCGGTATTGACCCAAGTCCAAAATGGAGAGTGTGGAAAGGTGATCAGATATTGTTGGCTGTTTCTACAGTAAGAGTTGATATCGCTATTTGAAGTACTTATTAAAGACGAGTTAATCTTCACCACAGACTTCGCAGGTGCCGCGGCTAAGTACGGTTTTGCAGTAAAGATGCCGAGTCCCATAATAGCTACTGTTACGAATATTGGAATTAACTGTCTTTTCATTTTAGAGACTACTATCCATGTCCACCCAATAGCTTCAGCGCCATTGAGATTCGACCTGATCTGCGATAGCGTCATTTCAGATCTGCTCCTATCATATCCATATACAGTTACAGAGTGTGGACTTAAGTTCGTGCTACTTTGCACATCGATTGACCAGCCTAGTGACCCAATAAGGTAAATGGCTTTTGAAGTATCGATTACTCCAGAGGTTACTTTTGCCGCTTGGCGATTTGAGAGTAAAGAAGAGGTCCATTCTCCTTCCGAACTAGTGACTGAGGTTAGCTCGCATAAGTGAGAATTTTGAAAAGTGGCTAGAAATGAAGAATTGGCCAATGAAGTGCAATTCACAGTGCTTTTTGAAAACCTTGACTTAACTATAAAAACAAAAGAGGATCCCTGTTCGAAGAACTGCCAATATTGTAAAGTCGCAGCCATTCCATCACTTCGAAGTCCTTATATGAGGTTGCTATTGCAATTATATAAGAAATTTAAGCATTTTTCAACTGTAATACCTTCTCGTATTTCGTCTCGGAAAGTCAAAATGCAACGATATTTCATTCAATTTAGGCAATGACTGGCCAAGAAATGACACGCGTTGGTGCTTGAAGGAGTGAGGCAAACCCACGCCTCGTCCTTTGGAGAGTCTAAGGGTCGTTGTTTGAAGAAAGTTTGTAGCTCCTGAGATCTACTTTGAACTTCACCTTATGTATGTCACTAATTTTCAATCTAATAGTCAACTTGAAGATGGAAATAGAAACTGCTCCATACTTTAAAGCGGAACCAATAGTGGCTATTGCAAGGGAAATATTACTATTTTGGGTGACCAAGTTACGCCATTTAGTCACCCAGCAATCTGAAATCAAACTCCTTTGGATTCAGCAGCTGAGGCAAGTAGTTCTTGAACACTAGGGAGAAATGAATCACTAATTGTCTTATACAACTCTTGAGCTAATTGGCTCTGATATGTATGCACTGTTAGATTACGTTGTTCCATAAAGTGTAACCACATTTCAACATTATCCAGTAACCCCGCCTTGCCACTTTCCCGAAATGCAGCTCGTGGGGAATTCACTTGCAGGCCTGATTCCAATAGTCGCCTTTGCAAGTATTTCCATGAGAGTTCAAAGCAAATTTCGAAAGCCTGGATTGCTGCTGCACGCATATAGATATCAGGTGGCTTAGAAATCACATCAGTGAGAAAATTGACCGCATTTTTCAAGTCAGATAAAATTAATGATGATTTTGAACTCATATCTGGATTAACATTTCTCCCTCAAGCAAGATTTGTTGGAGTAACCTTTCACTTGCTTTGGTGCCATCGACAATGTCTACGGTATAAGGAATTGAACTTTCATCAAAAGCCTCGGCCAATTCTGAAGAGACCTTCGGCGAAACTGAATGTTCACCAATTAAAGCCAGGTCAATATCGCTATATTTTCGTGACTTTCCCGTTGCCCGCGATCCAAAAACATAAACAGTGTAGTGCTGATCGGTGGCGTATAGTTTTACAATAGTCTCAACCATCTCTCGTTCTGCTTCAGAAAGGGCAATCATGTAAAAATTATAACATGGGAACAATTAGTAATTAGCTAATGCCACCTAGGCCTTGATCATGAAACGTCAAAGGCTAGACACTCTTGAGCGAGTGTGTAATTTTAAATTCACCTGCAGTGACTTTGGTCGCTCCAGCTCTAAAACAGTTCAGCCAAAGTGACTTAGTCAAACGTTGATTGAGGACAATAGCCCAGAGCTGTTCACATTCATGAGCAGGACAGTGATTGAGAGCAGGTGGCCTTCTATCGTGATTAAATGCTACACAATACGTAGAACCTTACATTCGAGTTACGGTGAAAACACCAGAAACCACCCCGGGGGAACCACGAAAGACGACGTGTAATCACACTACCTACTTCACGCGGGCCAAAATACACTTACTTCGGTAGCCGGATCAATCTGATTGCGGTACCAGAAAGAGAGGTGGTTGTGAGGTTCACAAAATACACTATTGGATTTATTGGCGCGGGCATCATTTTGTCACTCGCGATATCAAGTTGTAGTAGCAATCCTACTGCTACGCCCCCGAGCACAGTAGCTAAGTCTTCTGCGACGACTCTGCAATCGGCATCGACCCAGTTGGATAAAACATCATATGGATCAGATGAGATTGACGTCAACGTTGTTCCACATGCCATAATGATGGTTAATACTGACGCCCAGGGTGCTGCCGCAGGCCAAGCAGGGTACAAAACGGGTGTCAGGCACGATGTTATTGCTCCAAGCACTTTTGTAATTAAGTCAGGTGACAAGATTACTCTTCATGCATGGAACTACGACGATGGTCAGCATTCCATGACTCTCGATGATCCCACCCAGATCCCTGGTTTTAGTCTAGTAATAGCTCCAGGCAAGAAGAATGCTGATGGTACGATTACACCTCAGGAGACCACAATTACTTTTACTGCTCCAACGGTTGCTAAAGGTACCATTCTCGACGTTCCTTGGTACTGCGCATTTCCTTGCGACGGTCCGACCCACCTTGGTATGGAGACCACAGGAAACAACATCAGAGGTTACGACGGCATAATGGCGGGCCACATCATAGTAATGGCCTAATTATTTAGGGGCGTTGCAATTAGTGACGCCCCTAAATTGTTGTCGACAATAACTCGAAGAAGTCGAGGAATCAATATACGACTTTGCCAAATGGCTGAGCCGTACAATGTTGTTTAGCCAAGGACATTTTCAAACTATGCATTTGATTATGACAGCCAACCTTGAGAAAACCATTTAAATATAATTGGCATTGACTCAAGGTTAAAGTGCAGCCGGTCAAGGCAATGTATCGATCAACTATTACGCTACCTCACAATTGTTGTCTCTTTACTGAGCCTTACTTCGATAAAGGCGTCTTAGCATCAAGTGAGCGAGCAAATTGATTTGCACTCGGTTGCCGGTTTGACGGTGGGTTACCAAAAGTTTCAGGATATTTGGATCGGGTACCGGCCGTGGGGTAGGGTGATGGTGAAGCCTATGGAAGTTGATCTAAAACGTAAAAAGCCTAGTTATCCGTTTTTAGTTTTACGCACTTTATTGTGCTTAGCATTGCTTTTTTTCATTACAAGTTGTGGGAAAAACACGGAAACGCAAACCACTTCCACCTCGATCGGCACTGCAAGCTCAAAGATTACATTTGAATTAGGTGGCACAACCATAAGGACGGCACTCTCATCATTTGGGCCAATTTCAATTCAAGTCCCTGAGAATTGGATCGTGATAAACCAGTCCACAAGCTGGAGCAGTCTTCAGTCATGGCCATGCAGTGACGAATACATAATGGTCCAAAATGCTCGCCCAACAGGAACGCCGTCAGCTTCTTGCCCCCTCATTTCCCAGCCATGGACCGTAGCAGTGCTGGGGTCAGGGAGCGTTCTTCCGACTTTCAATATGAAAGACATCAAATTAAAGGAGAATAAGACCTCAATTGGTAATTTGAGTGTCAATGTGTCTACTTTCACAGTTCCACAAACTGCGATGATGGAGAATAATTCAGATGCAATGCCTTCTGTTGCAGTCATTAGGGGATACATTCCCAAATATGACATTACGTTTGAATTCTTGAGTGCTGTTGACGTGACCAGTTTGCGGACTCCTCAAGATGACGTAAGGGCTTATCCCAATTTGAAAGCTGAAGAAAGCAGGCTCACTGCCTCATATGTTGAACATAAATTCAGCACTGCACTTGGTCGCGACATGCTCAATTCTTTACGGCTATTATCAAACTAGGCCAATTTAGTACTCTTGTTCAGCCTCATAGATACGAAGTAAAAATTCCACCTATGGCTAGCTCTTCGTCGTGGCCAATTGATCAAGTACATAGTTAGATATTCCCTAATAAGAGAGATCTCCCTGGCGTTGTTACTCAGATTCGAAGCTTTAATACCAAAGGGTTGTTTTCAAACTATTTAACTACTAATTAATTCATTAAACGGAAAAGCTCGAAAGCCAAAAATGAAATAAGATGCGCTATTTTGACTAGCGCCTGCCGCAGTTCGGCTTCTTGCCGTGATTTGCTTTCTTCTTTGCGCGAAGCTTGCGCTTTACGGTTCTTTTGGACATGTAAACATATTACACGTAAAACCGGGAAAGCAAAAACCCCTCTTCAAATACATGTATTGTCAAAGTGTGGAGCATGTAGGTTTAATCGGTCAGCCAAATTCAGGAAAATCCTCTTTATTTAACGCTTTAACAGGGCTTTCAACTCCGGTTGCACCTCACCCCTACACGACTTCCCAGAGCGCAGCCGGTGTAGCTCAGGTCCCAGATTCACGTCTCATGTCCCTGGCGGAAATGAGCCATTCCAAAAAGATTGTGCCTGCGGGTGTGGAAATAGTAGATATTGCAGGGCTCGCCCCTGGCGCGAGCAAAGGGGAGGGGCTTGGAAATAAGCTTTTGGCTGGAGTTAGGGAAGTTGATGCACTATGTTTCGTGCTGAGGAGTTTTAAAGATGAAAACATTGTGGGATCTTCAGATCCCTCGGAAGCTCTTTTGGAATTAGAATTAGAGCTAGTAATTGCGGATTTGGCTGCTATTGAGTCTCAGGTTACCAAGAAGCGGAGAAGTTCTAAAGGAGATAAGTCTTTGCTTCCTCAGATTGAGTCCATGGAGGCAGCCCAGGCCATTTTAGAAGCCGGAGTCCCCATTTATAGATCCGATTTAAGTGAGGAAAGGCGAGAACTCCTAAAGGATGTTTTTTTGCTAACAAGTAAGAAGGCCTTTGCGGTAGTCAATATTTCAGAAGACCAGATTGGCTCAGACGATGAAATAATTAAAGGCGTAAAAGATGTTTTCAAAGGTTCAGGCGAGGTTTTAGGAGTTTGTGTGCAACTTGAAGCAGAAGCCGCACAGATGGAGCCTCTTGAAAAAAAAGAGATGCTTGAAGAACTGGGACTTGGGCAAGGTGCACTTGCCAGGGTAGCGCAGGCTTCACATGAACTTCTGGGTCTTCGAACATTCTTGACTACAGGTGACAAGGAATCTAGGGCTTGGACTTTTCGCCAGGGCTCCACGGCACCAGTTTGCGCAGGTGTAATTCACTCTGACTTGCAAAGGGGATTTATCAAGGCCGAGGTAATTGCTTGGGATTTACTTTTAGAAATCGGTAGTTGGCACGAAGCAAAGGTGAGTGGCAAAATACGTCTTGAAGGTAAAGACTATGTTGTGGCAGATGGCGACGTCATGGAAATTAGATTTAATGTGTAGGTGATGGAAAATGGCATGGCTCTTAGATGATCAAAGGGTTCTAGCAACCTGTGAACAGGCAGTAACACTTCCTCAGAAAACTAAGGGATTGCTTGGGCGCAAGAACTTTGATGGTGCCATGTTAATTAGAAATACTAAGGGAGTGCATACTTTTGGAATGCATTTTGCCATAGATGTTGCATTTCTCGATCGAGACCTTAAAGTGTTAGCAACAAGATCAGTTAGACCCTGGAGGATTTCAATGCCCTCAATGAAGGCCCACAACGTTCTAGAAGCTGAAGTCGGTGCTTTTGAGAGATGGGGTCTCAATGTTGGTGATGTTCTTGAGATCAAGGATTAGTTGTTGGCCACTCTTTACTTAGTTTCAACTCCAATCGGAAATTTGGGCGATATTTCCCAAAGAGCTATCGAAACCCTTAAAAATGTGCACTATATTGCATGTGAGGACACCAGAAGGTCAAGTCACCTTTTCAACCATTTTGATATTTCCTTAAAGGAGAAGACCGTAACTTCACTATTCGGCGAGAATGAAAGATCTAAAATTCCAAAAGTCCTTGAGTGGCTAGACGGTGGCAGTGACGTAGCACTTCTTTCTGATGCCGGAACACCGTTAATCTCAGATCCAGGCGAAAAACTGGTTGAAAAAGTTCTCGAGGGAAGCCACAATGTAATCTCTATCCCAGGTCCAACTGCACTTATCTCTGCTTTAGTAATAAGTGGAATAGATGCCAGTCAGTTTTTCTTTGAAGGCTTTCTCCCTAGAAAAGCCAGTGATAGAAAGAAGCGTATGGAGTTTTTAGCGAGTCTCCCATACACTTCGATACTTTATGAGGCGCCCCACCGAATATTAAAGACTTTAGAGGAGTTGGGCCTTATCTGTGGAGAGGATCGAAAGATCGCAGTTACACGAGAGCTGACCAAAGTCCATGAGGAGGTTTTTAGAGGAACAATCGGAGAAGCCATAAAACTAATTGAAATCCCAAAAGGGGAGTATGTCTTAATTCTGGAGAAATTTAGTGCCGAGAGAGCTTCACTACCTGAGGCTAGTGAACTAAAAGAGATTTATCTTAAACTGGTTAAAGACCTAGACCCCAAAGAGGCCGTAGAGGTTCTCTCGAAGGAGTATGGAGCAACTAGGCGTCAAATTTACTCGATCGTAAGGGTTAAATGAAGTCAAAGGTGTCGACAAAGTCATTTAGAACTACCTTGTCCCGCTCATAGGTTAAAAGGCTGAAAGCTTCCTCAATTGAAACCCACCGCACAATGTCAACTTCACCGTAGGCAACAGGTAAGGGCTTCGGGGACTGGGTATAGTTTCCTTCTGCTTCTACCATCTTCCAGTACCTGACAGTCTTGTCTCTGCCTCCCCGATCTACATAGTGAACTGAGGGGAGTTCCACTTGTAGTTCACACACGAGTCCGGTTTCTTCAATTACTTCCCGGATTGCACACTCAGGTTCAGTTTCACCTGGGTCTACCTTGCCTTTTGGGAAGGACCAATCCAGATACGAGGGTCGGTGTATCACAATTACCTCCAAGTCCGCAGCTCCAAAATGTTCACTTTTTGTATCATTTTTGGCATTTCGCCAAATTATTCCTCCAGCGGCGCGTACAGTGTTAATCATGTCCATAGCCTACGAGGATGTAAAACGTTTTGCAGTAACCACACCCATCTATTATGTCAACGACGCTCCACACGTCGGACATGCCTATTGCACTCTGCACGCTGATGCACTGGCCAGATGGCACAGACTAGCTGGTGATGAGGTATTTTTCCTGACCGGAACCGATGAGCATGGCCTCAAAGTTCAACAAGCAGCTGATGAGAAGTCAATGACACCGAAAGAGTGGGCAGACATCACAAGTCAGCGCTTTAAAGATGCCTGGCAGGCACTAGATATCAAGCCAGATGACTTTATCCGGACAACAGAGCCTCGCCATTACCAAGCAGTTTCCAAGTTCTTGCAAGCAATTTACGACAACGGATTCATTGAATTGGGCAGTTGGGAGGGCCTCTACTGTGTGGGTTGTGAAGCTTATTACACAGAAAGTGAGCTAATTGATGGCAATTGCCCTGTTCACGGCACACAAGTAGAAGTAGTCCAAGAGGAAAACTATTTTTTCAAGCTATCTAAGTTTCAAGACAAACTAGAAAAGCTATATAGCGAAAATCCAAACTGGGTGGAGCCATCTACCAGGAGAAATGAAGCTCTCTCATTTATTAAATCAGGACTGCAAGATATTTCAATTACAAGAACCTCTATCAAGTGGGGAGTGCCAGTTCCTTGGGACACTAATCACGTTTTTTACGTATGGTATGACGCTTTGATCAATTATGTAACGGCACTCGGGTATGGGAATGATTCGGAGAGATTTAACACTTGGTGGCCCAGCGTGCATCACCTCATCGGGAAGGAAATTGTTAGATTTCACTGTGTTTGGTGGCCAGCAATGTGTATGGCAGCAGGAATAGATCCCCCTAACCACATCTTTGTACATGGCTGGCTCCTTGTTAAAGGTGAAAAGATGTCGAAGTCTAAGCTCAACAAAATTGATCCAGTTGTATTAGCTGAAGAAGTGGGTCTCGACACCCTTCGATACCACTTACTAAGAGATACCCCCTTTGGTCCCGACGGGGATTTTACCTATGAAGGACTTGTTAGAAGGCACGATGCGGATCTATCTAATAACCTTGGGAACCTGCTGGCTCGGGTTTCAACTGTGATTGCCAACAAGTGCGCTGGCATTGGGCCAAAGCCGAGAGAGAACTCTCCCTTAAAGGAAAACTTCGAAGAAATAATTACCAGAGTGAGGGAATCTTGGGAAAAAACTGCACCTGCAGCCAGCCTAGAAGCCACATTTGAACTCATTTATTTGGCTAATGCGATGTTGGAGCAGAATGAACCTTGGAAAATGGAACCCGGAGTTGAACTCGAAGGAATTTTAGGAGATGCCCTTGAAGTGCTTCGATTGGTGGCGTTATTAATTTTTCCCGCAATTCCAAAGTCCGCACAGGAAATTTGGAATCGATTAGGACTCAAGGCCGAAATTGAAGATACTAGATTGGATGATGCCGCGATCTGGGGGCAGTACCCAGGTTCACTCCCTGTTACCAAAGGCAGTCCACTTTTCCCAAGGCTTGGAAAAAGTTCTAAAGACTTAGGAGAGTCTAAAAAGTGAGTCCAACATGGTTTGATACTCACTGTCACTTGCACGATGAATCCTCTCCATACGAAGTTGTCAAAGATGCTGTTGAAAACCGTGTAACCAGAATGGTCGTTGTAGGAACTGACCTGACAAGCTCTGTGCGAGTTTGTGAAATAGTTAGTGATATCAGGACTAAGGCTCTAAAAGATCAAATCAACTTAGATGGGATATGGGCCGCCGTTGGCGTCCACCCTCACGAAGCCAAAGGTGGCATAGGCGAATTGCCAGGCTTTGTGCGAAAGACAACTTCAGATGAAACAGGCCTGATAGTGGCCATCGGTGAATGTGGGTTGGACTATTACTACGAACACTCACCCAAAAATGCCCAGAAAGACGTTTTTTCCTCTCAAATTCGCTTGGCTCAAGAATCTGGATTAGCCCTTGTCATTCACACAAGAGATGCTTGGGAAGATACTTTTGCGACTCTAGATTACGAAGGCATCCCAGAGAAAACCGTCATACATTGTTTCACTGGCGGAGTGGATGAGCTTTTGGAGTGTGAAAAGCGGGGGATCTACGTATCATTTAGCGGAATTGCATCGTTTCCAAAGGCAAGTGAACTGCATAAAGCCGTGAAAGTTGCCAAGGACAAAAGATTCCTAATTGAAACTGATTCACCATATTTGGCACCTGTCCCATTCCGAGGGAAACCGAATTTTCCCAAGTATGTGGCTTCTGTAGGGCTAGCAGTGGCAAATCTTCGAGGAGTCAGTGAAGATGATTTAGCACATGTTGCAACAATGGCTGCGATTGACTTTTTTGATGTAAATTAATGGGTGAAAACCAAAGTCTTGGAAAGTCTCATATTAGGCAAGTACTGGAATCACGCGGAATTCGTCCATCCAAGTCACTGGGCCAGAACTTTCTTGTGGATCCAAATGTTGCTAGAAGGATTGTCAAAATTAGTGGTGTTTCAGATGGGGACCTTGTACTAGAGATTGGGGCGGGCCTTGGATCTTTGACGGTTGAATTGGCTTCTGTAGGGGCCAAAGTAATAGCTGTTGAATTTGACAGAAACTTGATTGAAGTCCTAAGAGAGCATACTTTTGGCCAAGATGTTCAAATAATTCACGGAGATGCCATGAAAATGGATTTCAAAGAACTTTTAAAGGAGTTCGACCCTGCAAGCAATAGCTGGACCATGGTGTCAAATTTGCCCTACAACATTGCAACTCCACTCGTCATTAATTTGTTGATTCAAGTACCCGAAATCAAGAAGATGGTGATTATGG
>JABEUL010000219.1 GCA_013044465.1 Acidimicrobiales bacterium | reverse complement strand
GCCTGGGACCGAGCGAATCAGAATTTTCAATGTCGAAAGTAAGGACAACTTTGGTGGCATTCTTATTTGAGTGTTGCCCACCGGGTCCACCTGAAGCCAAATAATTCCAATGAAGTTCTTTCAACGGGATTGCTAGAGACCGTGATACATTGAGCAAACCGTGTTTTGTTTCCACTACTTTTATTACTTTACTACGCAGGTCTTACCTCACGGCAAGATAATCAATAAAAGCTTGGTTGGTCCGGTTGCGACAAAATAAGGGTATTCCAAAAAGGCAAAGCTCCAATGGCAGTTACTCCAATCGCTCTATTATGCCAAGAAACTCTTTAGAAAATTGATATGACTCACACGGCACATGGGTTTAATGCTGCTGGATCTGTGTAATAGGCGTGGCTTACTCAGGCTTCAATCTGGATGAGATGGGAGTCAAACCAGGGCTAACATTTATTGTGCCTATTGATGTGCTCCGATTTAAAGTTTTTGTGCGACCGAATTCCAGGCTAGAAAAAGTTGGCGGATCTCACCAGGGTGATTTAATCGTCATGGTGAGAGAAAAAGCAGTTGGGGGATTGGCCACAAAGGCCGCGGCAAAGGCATTAGCTGAATCATTTGGCGTCAAATTATCGTCAGTCAAAGTAGTCTGGGGGAATACCTCAAGAACTAAATTAATTGAGATAAGCGGTCAAAAAGATGACCTTGAGGGCAGATTAATTGATCTTTTGGGCGAGAGTGGCACCTTGTTTGACCCAGAATAAGCCAATAACCATGCCGACAGTGGCTAGTGATTTCAAGTGCAGGGTTAAGTAGTTAGATTAGGAATCATGGGAACACCTCAAAGCGGGATCTTTGCGATTGGCACTCAAGTTCATTTACACCTTGAATTTGACATTGCCGGCAACTCAGAATTTGATCTGTCGAAATTGAGTGAAGTTAGATTACTCGCCAGTATGGTTGGTGGAGTCAATCTAGTCATTGGCCTAGGAAAGTCGCTCATAGATCTTCTTCCTAGACAATACCGTCCTTTAATATTTGAGGATTTTGAGACTATTAAAGGAATTGAAGGCTTAGTGGTTCCAAAGTGTCAACACGATCTATGGATCTGGTTACATGGTAGCAGAGAAGATGCACTTTTTGATTTGGCTAGAAAATTAGATAAGGTAATTTCCCCGTATTTCACGCTCGCCCACGAAAACAGAGGATTTCAATATCACTCCAGCCAAGACCTTACAAAGTTCTAAGACGGGACTGAGAATCCTCCTGTTGATGTAGCCATCTTTGAAGCCACCTTGAGAGGAAGTGAGGGTGACGGGGGATCGATTGCTCTTTTGCAGAAATGGAAACATGACCTCAACAAGTTTGAAAATCAGACAATTCCTGATAAGGAACTGGTTTTTGGCCGCACTTTAAGTGGGAGCGTTGAACTTGACGGGTCAGTAATTGCCCCAGATTCTCATGTCAAAAGAGTAGTAATAAACAATCCCGAGGGTGAGGAACTTGAGGTGTTTAGAAGATCGGTAGCAACTGGCGGAGTAGTTGACCACGGTCTCATGTTCCTAGCTTTTAGCGCTGACCAGGAAAGATTAAATCGAATACTTCATAGAATGCTTGGATTGGAAGACGGGGTTTCAGAAAGGTTGTTAGGATTCACCAAAGCAGTCCAAAGTGCGTATTATTTTGCACCTCCGATTGAATCTTTTAGTTAAATACTCTTCTGACCAGGGATTTAATTTGAGCCGGTGGAGGGACTCGAACCCACGACCTGACGATTACAAATCGCCTGCGCTTCCAGCTGCGCCACACCGGCAATGCATATTAAGCGTATATGGTTTTCAACTCTGCCATTGAAATAGGGAGGTAGGAGGGCAATAGTTAGTTAAATGCTTGCAATTGCCCGTCAAAACCATAAGGCTGTAGCTATGGAGACATTCTAATGCCTTCCAACAGGGTACGTTCTAATGACGATTTTAATCTTCCTGAGAACCGCTTTGGTGGAGTCTCATCGGTAGTGGCTATTCGACGCGCAATTGTTTTAGTAGTCGCAGTTGTAATGGGATTTGCTCTAATTGGATCTATACATGACTCCAACTCAGTTCCAACAAGTGCCAATCTTTCAACTACCACTTCAACTACTGCTGCACCCACAACTGTTCCACCCATTACCACGATACTTACAACCCTTCCAGTCTCACAAGTGGTTGTTTTGGTGGCAAATGGCACGGGAGTTCCAAATGCGGCAGCTCATTTCACTGGCGTATTAAAAAATGATGGTTACACCACCTTGCCAGCAACAGACACTTTGGCTCCAACTACAACTACAACCATTTACTACCAAAGTGGTGGCCAAGGAGATGCCCTAGGTTTGGCTCACAGTCTTGGCCTCCCAGCATCCTCGGTTTCACCTATGCCCGCAACTCCTCCCGTTAAGACTCTTGGAAACGCAGAGATACTTGTGGCCCTGGGCCCACCATTTGCCTCAACTGCTACATCAGTTGCCGGATAGCAAACTTCTATTTAATTCCCTAGCACCTCTATTGCAAATCTAGTGCAGCAGATGGCGCATTTTGGGGACTATCGTTAGTAATTGAATGAAACTCGATAGAAATCTTTTGCTCTTAATTGATAGATTCAAAGATACTTCTCAGAGTGCATTTGTAGCCTGTGATTTTGATGGGACGCTAAGTCCAATAGTTGAAGTTCCAGAAAATGCTTACTTGGATGAGCAGTTATTTGATGCATTTGTTGCCAATTGTAGGCGATTTAACAAATTGGCCATTGTTTCTGGACGCAAATGCAGCTTCTTGTTTGAGAAAATCTACCCGAAGTATGAGCTTTTGGCAGAGCCTCCACCGATCGAGCTCTTTGGTCTTTATGGGCTCGAGCATCAAACCTTGGGCAATGGAATATCAAATGACGATAATTACCCATCGATTTCAAAAGATGAATTACTGGTCAAGGAAGCATTAATTGATCAAGTAGCGCTTTTGGCAAGTAACTTTGCAGAAAATGAGAATTTGATTGGAGTTGTGGAGAAAAAAGGATCCATGTTGACCCTTCACTGGAGGCGCCAACCAGAAGCCAAAGAGTCCATTGAGGCTTTTGCCCAAAAAATAGCTGCCTCTTACAAGCTTGAACTTCATTACGGCAAAGCTAGCGTTGAAATAAGACCAGCCGGACTCCCTTCAAAAGCAAATGTCGTGCGGTGGCTTTCTAAAGATCTGGATGGTGGATGCTACATAGGTGATGACATTGGAGACATTGCAGCATTTTCTGAATTGAAAGCAATTAGAGATTCCAAAGTCAAACCAGATTTTCAAGCTTTAGCAGTTGCCATCGGATCAGACGAAACGGCACTTGAGGTAATTAAAGAAGCAGACATTGTCCTTAAAGGTGGGGCGGAGTTGATTGAGTTTTTCGAATTAATTGGTCGGAACAATCAGTAACTTTGTCGTCCGGCGGTAATTTCGATTAAGTCATCCAGCCAATTTCTAGCCGTGTATGAAGAGCATCTAGCCTTAGCGCTTCGGCTTAATAGAGTCCTCTCATCTTTGTCTAAAGTAAGTGCCTTATATAGAGCTCCTGCACTTTGGCTGACATCCATCGGGTGGATCTCAATGGAGGAATCACGAAGCTCAGCAAATGCGCCGGCTTCTCTAGATAATGCCAATATACCATTTCGCTGGTTAATGATTGGTCCCTCTTTGGCCACCAAGTTAAGTCCATCACGAACAGGGTTCACAAATATTACATCTGCCAAACTAAGAGCAGCCATGGATTGAATGCGGTTGTCCCCAATTCTGAGTTCAATTGGGTTCCAATTAGGCGTGCCATATTTCTCATTAATTGAACTCACTAGTACTTCGATGTTCTCACGGTATTGTCTGTAAATATCAAGCGAACTTCTAGATGGATTAATAAGTGCTAGGAATACCACTCTTTCCTTTAGTTCTTGGTTAGCGCTTAAGAGTTCATCATAAGCATGAAATCCTCGCAAAATATTCTTAGATGGCTCTAATCTGTCTACTCTCACAATAAGTTGGCGATTCTCACAAAGGCTCGTAAATTGGTCTTGGTAGCCCTTGAAATCCTGATGATGCCTGGTCTCATCTAACTCCTCTGGGTTAGTCCCAAGTGGAAGTGAGAATGCATACGGGGAATCAATACCGTATGCTTTACTGCAGTCAAGGAAGTTATCTCTCCATTTAGTTGTGTGAAAGCCTACCCCCATCTTGGCCTTAGAGATCCCTAAAATAATCTCACGTGCTATCTCATCGGGCAACATTGTCCAAACGCTCGGTTCTGATATTGGCGTGTGAGAAAAATGTGAGACTTTTAATTCCGGTCTTAACTGGCTCAGGTAGTGAGGAAGAAGCGAAAGATGGTAATCCTGGATCAAGACTAAAGATTTCTCACTGGCGGCCTCGGCAATTTTTTGGGCGAATTTTTGATTATAGGTTCGATAGGCTTCAAAATTCTCATACCAAGAGTGATCAAATGTCGGTCGATAAGTAGCATCAAACAAATTGTGATGCAAAAACCAAAGGGTTTCATTTGAGATTCTGTCGTAGGCTCCATTGTAGGTTTCAAAATCCATCGGAACCGTATCAAGGGTAATGCCGTCTGCAACGTGGCTGTCAAAGTCTTTTGGGACAAAGTTTGCATCACCACTATATGGAGGAGCACTTATCCAAGTCAGTTTTCTCCCTTGGATAGCAGGCATGAGGGCCGAAACTAAGCCACCTGATCCAAAAGACAGATCTCCTTTAGCGTCTAATGCTAGACCACGATTGGCTGCAACAATTACGTGGAAATCATCCATTTATTAAACCTTAGTACCTTGCCGGATAAATTAAACATCGCACTATAGAAGAGCAAGTAGAGGCAGGTATATAAAAGGCGTTTGTCAAAATCGCTCTAAATGATGGGATTGCCTTCAATGCATCATTAAAAAATGGAAATGACCAGCTTGTCAGGTAGTAAATGAATTTGTTCCTAAGCTGTAACTTGGAGAAAGATCCTTTCCGACTGCTACATAGGGCACAATAATGCCATAAGCTATATATATGGCAGCCTATTTGGATCATGCCGCAACTTCTCCGATTAGACCAGAAATAGCGGCATTGATCTCGCATTTGCACGATCAAAATTTGGGAAATCCATCCGGGAAGCACGGAGCAGCAAGGCGCGCCACTGCAATTCTCGATACAAGTAGGGAAGAAATCGCCACAATTGTCGGCGGAGATCCAGGCGGAGTGATCTTTACTTCATGTGGAACAGAATCTGACAACTTGGCAATTTTTGGAGTTCTTCAAAAGCTTGACAAAGGTGGAAAAGTAGTTATTTCTCAAATTGAGCACCGTGCAGTGTTGGTATCTGCTGAAGCTGCTTGCGACCAATTTGGTTTCGAACTGATTAAGGCTCCAGTAGGGGTTGACGGAGTTGTCGATGTTGATCGATTGAATGAATTGATTGATGAGAGTGTGGTTTTAGTTTCAATAATGGCTTCTAATAATGAGTTAGGCACCATAGAGCCAATCTCAGAAATATCAAAAATTGTTAGAAAGAATTCTCCTCATGCTTTGGTGCACTCAGATGCAGTCCAGGCTGCAGGATGGCTTCCCATTAGCGAGATATTTAGTGAAGTGGATATGATCTCGCTGAGTGCACACAAGCTTGGCGGACCAGTTGGTGTTGGGGCACTTGTGACCAAGAAGGGTCTCGCTCTTTCGCCCCATAACCATGGGGGAGGTCAAGAACGCGGCAGGCGAAGCGGAACAGTTGATGTAGTAGGAGCGGCTTCTCTAAGTGCTGCGCTAAAGGCAGTTAATGCATCGGAATGGGCGAAGTCACTTAAGTTGACCCAGTCACTTGAAAAAGGGCTGAAAGAAAATATTAAGGGACTAGAGGTAACTGTTTCACAAAATAAAAGAGTTCCAGGGACTCTCCATGTCATCATTCAAGGAGTCGAAGGAGAAGAAGTGCTTTTCCTATTAGATGAATACGGGGTAGCGGCATCTGCGGGATCGGCTTGTTCGAGTGGTTCAATTGCCCCTAGCCACGTTTTGCAGGCAATCGGCGGTGGTCAGAGTGGCACTGCTGCAATCAGGTTTTCTCTTGGTTGGTCTTCTAACCAAGATGAGATCAACGAGGCTATTGTCGCCACGACTAAAGCAGTTGAGCAGTTAAGGTCATCGATTGGAATATCAAAATGAAAATAGCCGTAGGAATGTCAGGTGGAGTTGATTCTTCTGTAGCTGCAGCACTTTTGATGGAGCAAGGGCACGAAGTCATTGGCGTTACTCTCAAGTTATGGGGTGGACTAAGTGATTCTGGATGTTGTTCAGTTTCTGACGTTGAAGATGCCAGACGAGTCGCACTACGGTTAGGCATTGATCATCACGTTTGGGGAATGACTGAGGGATTTGATGAAAAAGTGGTTGATCCGTATGTAGAGTCACATGCAATTGGGGAGACCCCTAATCCGTGTATTGAATGTAATCGTCACATCAAGTTTGATGCAATGTTCAAAAGAGCAATGCGTTTAGGATTTGACGCAATTGCCACAGGTCACTATGCCCGAGTTGAGAATAAGAACAGTAGTTCCTCGGGTAGAGCCAGGTTATTTAGGAGTGTTGATGATCTAAAGGATCAGTCTTATGTACTTTCAGGTACTGATCCAAAAGTATTGGAACATACTTTTTTCCCACTAGGAGCCATGACAAAAGATGAGGTTCGCCAAGTAGCGGCTAAGTTGAATTTTCCAACAGCCACCAAACCAGATAGTCAGGATGTTTGCTTTATTTTAGCCACAGGGGGTCGCAAAGAGTTCTTGGAAGAGAGGATTCCTTTAACACCTGGGAAACTAGTCGATCATGCAAGCGGGGAGGTAGTTGGAGAAGTTCCAGCGTTAGAAGTTATGACGGTTGGCCAGAGAAAAGAAATCGGGCACGACTCAGAAGGACAGCGAAGGTATGTCCTCGATGTGAACATGAAAAGCAAGGAAGTAAGGATTGGGCGACTAGAGCATCTGCTTGATAAAACTCTAAAGCTTAGAAATGTGAACTTTTTTGATGGATTTCCCCAAGATGGAACTCCCTTTATCGTCCAGGTTTCAGCACATGGCAAGCCTCTGGAGGCAATTTGGATTAAAGATGGAGTTATTGAGTTGAGCCAGGCCCAAAGAAGAGTAGCAGCTGGTCAAACTGTGGCCTTTTACGACGCAGAAAGTGGAACTGAGGTTTTAGGTGGCGGCATTGTTGACAGACGAGAAAGTATTATTTAAATAGTCAATGGCTATTGCTAATTCTTGAAATATTTGATGTGAAGTTTCTACGATTTATCCCGCTAATCCCGCTATTGGCATTGGCACAGGCTTGCTCGAGCCCAACGGTTCTTAAAGTTTCTCCAACCACAGAGAAACCAACATCCACAGTTCCAGTTGTGGCGTGCCCGCTAACTGGTTTGCAGGCACCAAAAAATGCTGTGCCATCAAGACCTGCAATTGCGATCAAGGTTGACAACTATCCAAATGCCAGACCTCAGAGCGGATTAAACAACGCCGACATTGTTTTTGAAGAACCGGTTGAAGGATTCATAACGAGGTATGTTGCAGTTTTCCAGTGTCAGTCGCCTCCGCAGGTTGGGCCGGTCAGATCTGCAAGGTTGATTGACGTTGGGATTTTAGACGAACTTTCAAAGCCGATTTTTATTCACGTGGGAGGAATAGATCCGGTCGTGTCGGCTGTCTATCAGGCAAATGACATTGAAGACAACTTATTCACTCACTCCCAGCTCCAGCAAAACCCTCCAGGTCGCTATGCTCCATATGACACATACGTTGTCCCTAGCCAGATATGGCAACTCAATTCATCCGATACCCTTCCGCCTGCTCCGATTTTCAATTATGCATTTGCTACTCCAACGGGCCAGAAAGTATCAAGTGTCAATATCGACTATTCTCCTACTAACAATGGAACTTGGACTTGGAATGGTAACTCATGGGTACTTTCGTATCAGGGTGCCACACAACTCGATGCAAGTGGAACCCCAATTAACGCTGCCAACATAGTGGTCGAAAGAGAGTCAGTGACATTTGGCCCTTGGGTTGAAAATGCGCAAGGTGGACTTGAAGTTGTGGCTTTCCAGACCGGAACTGGGAAGGCTTCCGTATTTCGAAACGGAATAGAAGTTGATGGAACTTGGTCAAGGCCATCTCTAAATGGCGCGCCAATACTCACCGATTCCAATGGAAATCAGATTCCATTAAATCCTGGCAGAACCTGGGTGGAAATTGTCCCAGATCAGGTAAGTATTACCGTTTCGTAATTTGCTTATTAGAGACTGAACCCCATATTCCAGTGCCCGAATGCTTCAGGCACCTGAGAGTAATCTTGCCAAGCTGACACCCAGGAATTAATGCCACGCATGTTCCATGACTTCTTCATCATCAAGTTCTAGGAGGCTGCTTAAGTAATGGCTGTTTCATTTCTTTCGCTTCTTGAATATGCAATTCTGGCAAGAACTTAATCACAATTGGCCAATATGTTTAT
>JABEUL010000218.1 GCA_013044465.1 Acidimicrobiales bacterium | reverse complement strand
TCATTTTTGTAAATGCCCCTTATTTACCCCTTTTTACCTCTGCGTGGGGCACGTTTGGGGCACGCCGGGTCACGTTGGGGTCACGTTCGGGTCACGAAATTGATCCTTTTTACCCACCATTTCCAAGCACTTTCTCAAACTTATTTTGGAGAAGTTCTACAGCTTCGTTGCTGGCGGATGAAGACGATTTTGGATATGTCTCATTAACCAAATGCGAACAACAACTTGTAGATCAAAGGAGTGAAAGAAACATAAAGAATGTATTCGGTCTTAAGGGGCAGATGCAGGCTGACGAAGGAATAGGTGGCAACATTTTGTCTGGAAACTTGGGTCCAGCCACATATCTTCCTGGAATTCATAAGTCGGGACAGATTGACATTAGTGGAGATTGCGGATGTTAAGTTTCCACAAACCAAGGCAAATGCGAGTTTGTCTAGTTTTATCAATAATTATTATTGTTTCCCTGACCGTGTCTTCATGTGATTGGGAGAATAGAGCAGATGCAATCGTAACAAACAAATACCCCTTCGCTATTGATTTATGGCAATGTAATTCCACTTGTCATAGAAGTGATTGAGAACCCATTCCGATTGTACTTGGAGTTAATTCAAGCACAACTTTTGTCATGGGTACTGAGACAAGTGATCCCTATATTATTACTACCACCACTGGGAAGATTTTAAGTCGCATAACTTTATCGGCTTCCCCGGTAGCTAATATTACTTACTATTGGTCAATACCAAAAAATACAATTGCTGCAAGCCTATGCATGAAGGCGACATCAGGTGAAATAGGGAGATATCCTTGGCCTATTACCCACTAGCAGATGCAACAGGTGATCCAATAGGCAAATGGGATCCGAGTGGAGAGCTTGTCATGAAGGTAACTGCTGCTAATTGCTCAGCTGTATTTAGCTCAATAGATGCGGTTGGAAGATTTACAAGTCTGGACCAGAAGACACGGCATCTTATTAATCAGTGTACGGGCGTGCCAGGTGCGAGGCATGAAAGACAGACCTATAACCAGGAATCCTCTAACTTGAATGTCTCATGGACACAAGAAGCAATGCAAAGCACATTATCGGCGACAAACGGTGCAAATGGTTTTGGACAAGGTGCGATAAATTATGTTGCTGGAGCCAGATACTTCAGCATTCCCACTGACGTATGGAACTTTATGTCTTCTGCCAACCAATGGGCCCCAAACGTCAAGTTTCTTCATCGAGGCATCGCTGCAAATGACACCACCCACCTTGCCACACCAATGAACGAAATGCGCACGCCGTCTCCATACGCGGAAGAAGTCAAATATCTACTCAATAATCACCCCCACTGCGGCTCTGCGGGCAATGCGTTGGTCCCCGATGGATAATTCGCCTTTCGACCAGTTCTTTTCTTCTGTCAAGGAAGAGCTTACGGTTCACGGGTTTCTTCCTAAAAGCGAGGATAGAGACGGTCCAATGGGGAGCGGCGAGGTTCAATACTCTTCGGTTACCTCGGAATTGGTTCTCCACAGCGACCGAGGCATTCCGGCCGTAACAATTGGTCCTCATAGTGGTATCACGTATGGATACCTACGGTGGGCAGAATTCCTTGGAATCAAGGTGGACCAAGATCTCGATGTCTATCGACAGCTCGACTTCATTTTGGAACAGAAACGCAGAATCGACGAGCTCATCGAAGGCCACCCTGGGATCGATGAGAAGTTGCGAGAGCTAAATTGGTGCGCGGTAAAAGATCACCTCGGCCTTGACCCTAAGATGGCCAGGCCCGGCAACGATAGTCTTTCCTCTTGAGACAGGCCACCACCAATTAAACTGTTAGAAGCGACTGACGACTTAGTCACTGCTTATCCGACAAATATACCTAGAAACCCATGCAAGAACCTTTAGACTCAGCGTATTATGAGGAACTTCGTGGTAAAACGCGTGCAATACTTATTGAAGTCGCCGATCTCATTAGCGGAGCTCAAGCAGGTCTCATAGATGAGCTTATTGACGCAAATGAATCCGGTGTGGCACTGGAAGAAATGATCAGCATTATTAAAGAATTGAAATTAAACCTTGATCCTTCGCTGATTGAGCAAATTATTAGGCTTGCTGACTTTATGAAACTTAGAATAGACACTTCTCATTTGGTGGGTTTGGAAATTGAGTAGCCTGATGGTCAGTAAGCAAACGATCATCATCTACCAAGGGCAGCCAACCGGTTCTCATCTCAATGATCCGTTGGATGGAACTAAGTTAAAAATTCCGGTCGAAAACGAACTCCACACATATCTACCGATTCAGTCGTAGAGATTTAGATACTTGGTCTAGTTACTGCTCGAGAGATCATCAAAGAATTTACGACAACTTATTTAGTTACGTCACGCCCGACAATCCTTGAACCACCCAAGATGAGGTGTCCAAGTTTTAATAGACACCCAGCTATCCTAATAATCAAAGACGAGATGAAGGAATGTCTTAATGGCAATCACTAAAAGAAAATAGCTGTTATATGGGGCGTTCTTGAAAGACACCAGAGGATAAGAGCTTATGCACATAACTGAAAATTCTGAAGTCGTTGTTAGCAATCCCGATGAGCAGGTCTGGGGAGAGTTACGTGAGCGTCATCAACTTCGTGGGCTTCGTGATCGAACTGCGCACTTCTGGTGATATAGATCTCGTCTCTGACCGGAGTTTACACAAACTAATATGACTTTTGTGATATTGGATAATGGCAGTGGCTCAATTGTTAGCAGTGGAAAGTTAAACTTACGATGACGGAACTAGCTGAACAGATCAGTTTTTTAATAGATGGTATGCGCTTAGCAATTCGGGATTTTGAAAGCGAGAAGATAAGCATAGTTCGCCTCACCTGGGAACTGAAGAGTCGAATAGCAGAGCTAGGAAAAGTTACAGAAGGTACGTGGGCTAGCGAACTTAAGGATATTTGGAATCAGCTTGAGTTGGTTAACGCTTTTTTTATAGAGTCAGGGCGAGAAGTGCTCAATGCTGATGAAAAGAATGAACTAGCCGAGATCTTGCTTGAGATTGAAGCCAAGATCGCAGCACGCTGAACTTATTTTTTGGAAATATCAAATGCTACAACTGGATAGGCCCCTTAAAACCCTTCACTTTACCTACGCTACTCATGCCCCTTCGAGACCTTCGCTAACTATTGGTTTGATTGCTTGCAAGTTAAAACAAATGAACACTACCTATTTAAATGCAAAGTTTTTCCGCCGGGTCATATCCGGGTCACTAACACCCGCTTTTTAACTTTCGACTCTTTAAAAGTCCAGCGTAAAGTATGTAAATATTTTTCAGAGCACTGCACTGATAATGCTGAAGTCGCTGGTTCAAATCCAGCTAGCCCCACCAAAACACCAGTTCAAAGTATGTGTATTTAATTAGTCATTTTTGTAAATGCCCCTTATTTACCCCTTTTTACCTCTGCGTGGGGCACGTTTGGGG
>JABEUL010000217.1 GCA_013044465.1 Acidimicrobiales bacterium | reverse complement strand
GAATTGAAAATTTGGTGGATGTAGTTAGTATTTGAGCTCTCAGATTTAGCGAAATAATTTCGCAAATAGATGAGAATATTCAGACTATGCATTTAAACAATAGAGCAGCTTGGATTCGAGATCTTCCGAATGCTTCTAACTTTAATTCTGAAATCGTATACTTTAGGTGAATTTAATTCATGTCATTTTTGTGTGCGAGACTAAGGATGGGTTTGAAAGCTGTCCTATAAGGTCCACGCATCTCAGAAATGCAACATGTTCCTAGCTCGGGGGGTGATTTGGCTTCTCCAAATGCTCAATCGGGCTGACTTCGTAATTTGAATCCACCTGAACGTGACGAGAAGTGCTCCATAACGTGAGTTGAGCGTTGTTTGTGCGAATGCTCCAGGGTCAGCATGGTCCACTGACTGTCGACGCCGAAAGTCAGTAAGAAGGTATACCCTGAGCTGCCTTCATCGTTTGTGCCGAAGAACTTCGACAGTTCAAAACTTGAACATAAGCCATCGCAATGTCATCATCAGCTCCAGAGACTCGACACATGCCTGATGCAATCAATGAATGCGTCGCTCAACACATGTACAACATAGAAGGTTGTGTCACTCTCACCAAATCATTCAACTGAAGAATTTAGGTGAGCGCTATTACCGAACCCGGTAACAATCAGTCCAAACGTCCAGACATTTTTAATGATGCAATGATTCTACCTGCCCGGTGAATCTGGCATCAAGCAACAGAACATTTACCAAGCTCAGCCATGAAATTATCAGAGGGCCTACGGAATAAATCTATTGGCTTTTTAATTTGAAAATAGATCCCGCAGATCCTTAGATAAATTAGAAATATTTCCTTTACACAAGTAAACATATAAGTTATACTTTCCTTATGGAAAAGAAAAAGCTACTTAAAACTATGATCATAGATAGCCAATCTCGTGTACTACCTAAAGTTTGGGCACGAGCTCTTTCTTTGCCACTTGAGAGTGAAAAAATAGTGACTCTTACGGGCGTGCGGCGTAGCGGGAAGACCTATCACCTATTTGATCTTATGACCCAGTTAACCGCGAGAGGTGTTCCAAGTAATCAAATCCTCTATATAAACTTCGAGGATGAACGTCTCCATCTAATTGGCAACGAGATGGATCTAATATTGCAAGCATATCAAGAGCTTTATCCTGATATTCGACTATCGGAGTGCTACTTCTTTTTTGATGAAATCCAAGAAGTTGAAGGTTGGGAAAAGTTTATAGACAGATTATATTCTTCGGTCAGTTCGCGTGTATTTATAACTGGCTCCAATTCAAAACTCCTCTCCAAGGAGATAGCATCTGCACTGCGCGGCCGAACCATTACATTTGAGGTCTACCCCCTGTCATTTTCTGAATTTGTACAAGTTGTGCGACCTGGCCTCAACCCCAATGCCAGCACCGACAAAGCTCGCCTTGCGGCTCTTTTTAATCGTTTCCTGCATGAGGGCGGTTTTCCAGAGATTGTTACTCAACAGAATGATCTTAAAGACAGGATATTGCAAGAATATTTCAGCGTTATGCTTCTGCGTGATCTAGTTGAACGTTACAGCGTCTCGCAAGTAGCTGTACTTAAATACTTCTGTAAACGTGTCATAGGTGCAAGTGCGGGTGAGTTTAGTGTGAATAAAATCTATAATGAGCTTAAATCACAGGGTTATAGTATCAGCAAAGACAGCCTCTATGCCTACCGAGAAAATGTCGAATCTATCTATATGGGGCGCTTTATTGCTAAATATTCAGAATCTGTCGTGAAATCTGAAGGCTCACTCAAGAAAGTCTATGTGATTGACCAGGGTTTGGGCGCGGCTCTCGACTTTAAGCTGGGTGAAGATAAGGGCCGATTGTTGGAAACTACCATCGCGCTTGAACTATTAAAGCAAGGCAAACAAATTAACTATTACCAAGAAAACGTTGAGTGTGATTTTACTGTCACTGACAAAAATCAGGTGGTAGAAGCTATGCAAGTTTCTTTGAGTGTTGCCGATAATAAAACACGGAGAAGAGAGATCAAGGGCTTGACGGAATGCTGTAAGCGATTTAATCTTACTGAAGGCACAATTGTTACAATTGACAACAATGAAGTAATTGAAGTTGATGGCATAAAGATATGCATTATGCCTGCATGGAAGTATTGTTTGTGATCTTTCAATACGAGTGAAAGTATTTAATTATTACTTTGTTTGAGAATCAAATCACAAAAATGTACGGTTACTTGTTAATGAAGTTGAGCGAATAATTTAAGGATAGATGGCTGTTGTTGGCAATGCGTCAATTAAACCCACCATTCGACCCCTTAAAACAGTCTTAGTGTTTTACTACGCGCAATTAACATATATTAAATTCTACTTTCGGATCTTCGGCTAGGAGATTGTTCTAAATGGAGCATTCGAGCTACTCAAGGATCCGGTCCCAATTTTTACGGATAGTTGTCCTTGACCGTAAGGCTCGCATTTGGAGGGTTTGAAAGCTGTCCTACAAGGTCCACTCGTTGAATCTTCAACAACGAGATATTGGTACGATGATGCCTGAGTATACGAAAGCTAATTCATGTTTTGTTCGGTGTACCACCCATATTTTAACTTTAAGGTAATCGTGTTAATTAGGAGCCAATTTAATTTTCAAATATAGTTGAACGAGAAATTCTCGGCGGTCAGATGTTATAGGCATGGCCGCGGTGTCGAATAGCAGTGACTTTCACTGTTCGACTAGAGTCATCGATGAGGTAAAGTACTCGGTATTCGCCGCGCCGGGCCGACCATGTCGGGTCGAGTGGAGGTCGAAGTGGCTTGCCAACTCTGTGAGGGTTTTCGATTAGTGGTCCGGTTATGAATGTGTAGATAGCAGCGGCAATTTTTGGAGGGAGCAGTTCGGTCAGCGAGCGAGCCGCGGGTCGAGCTATCGATAGCCTGTAAGGCTCTTCGTTCAATCTGATTCTTGAATGCGCCCAGCTGTTCGCATCACCTCGGCGAGCTCAACTTGGTCAAGCACATCGCCTCGCTCAAGTGCATTGACACCCTCGAAGTGGTCTCGCAATAATTCAGTATCGGCGAGAACCGCGAGTGTTTCCTCTAGGGCATCGTAGTCGTCAGCTCCCAGAAGGATTGCCTCTCTCCGACCGTTACGGGTAATTTCGAACCGTTCATGGGTCGAGGACGCCTGTTCAACGAGCTTCGACAACTGGGATCGGGCCTTAGCAACCGGAAGAGTAGTCATGTACATAATTATAGCGTAAATTTAGGTATCTACCAACCTCTATTGGAAGCTCCCTGAGCACAACATCATCGAGATTGGTGGCTGGCACATTGAAGCGCTAATTTTACGGTGAGAAATGTTGCACATTGACAGCTCAAAGCATCACTTTCTGGCTCTTTGTAAAGTGGCAAAAAGGTTTTTAGCATCATGGCCTTGAAGTCGACTCATGAAAAGTGGACGCCAACTTCATAAGCAAACCGCTTTGCCTCATTGGGGAAGGAATGATCTCTGCAAAATATTCTTAAAATGAACTTAGCAATTGAGACCTGATATCTTGTGCTGCAAAACCCAACATTCCCACGCCTTGCGAACTGCAATAGGTAACACTAAATCATTACTGGTCGGGCCGCCAGACCAAGTGTGCTGCTATGCGCAATTAACACATTTAAATTCTACCGTCGGATCTTCGGATAGCGGATTGTTCTGAATGGAGCAGTCGAATTACTCAAGTATCCGGTCCAATTTTTGCGGATAGTTGTCCTTGGCCGTAAGGCTCGCATTTGGAGGGTTTGAAAGCTGTCCTACAAGGTCCACGCAGTTCTCAGAAATGCAACGTGATCCTAGCCCGGGGTTATTTAGCGGCTCCAAATGCTCAATCGGGCTGACTTCGTAATTTGAAACCACCTGAACGCGACAAGGGGTGTTCCATGACGTGAATTGAGCGTTGTTTGAGCGAACGCTCCAGGGTTCAGTAGGGTCCACTGACTGTCGACGCCGAAAGTCTGCAAGAGGGGAAACCATGAGATGTCTTCATCGCTTGATCCGAGGAACTTCGACAGTTCAAAACTCGAGGCTACGCCATAGCAATGTCATCATCAGCTCTAGGGACTCCGTGTATGCATGATGCAATCAATGATTGCGTCGCTCAACACCTGTACAACATCGATGGTTGTGTCACTCTCACCAAATCATTCAACTGAGGAATATGGGTGAGCGACGCTGGGGAATTTCACCTAGCGTGTACGTCGATTACACAACTCCCCACACCAGCGAGTCATGAAACCCAACTGTGCGAGAGTTACTGGAATAGGTGTGCTAAAGATGCTGGAATATTCATTTTGGACAGTACCTGGAAAATGCCACATATTTGCCATTGTGGTGACACTACCTTTGAGCCCCTTTTCGTATTAGTGGTGAACCAATTTGTGAGGGGGCCCTTAGTAAATAAGAACACCCAATCATCACCAGAAAAATCAGGAGGGCGTGAAATCATCCAAAAAGAGCGTTGCCAAACTTGGGTTAAATGTAGTCAGATGAAGAGGCCGGTAACAGCAGCTTCCAAAGCCATAAAGTGTAAGTGTCAGAAAAGCTAAGTTGCTAATTAGCTCGAGAGTTCTATTCTCCATTTACGAAGTGCCGTCTCTTACTTTTCCTTCACCTAGCCCTACCCATACCAACCAGTGACATCAACTATGACATCAACTGATGTAGCTCCTCCGTTGGTGATGGTGATCTCACCGTTTGAACCTAAAGTAATAGCAGCTGAGTTAGCCACGCTCTGACCAACTCCATTCCAGTTGAGAGTACTGGTATCAGGTTTAGTAGTTCCACTTGGGTAAACCACTAGGTAACCAGGTCCTTGTGTATTAGTAGCTGTGATATTTGCTACTACTACTTTGGCATTACTTGGAGGAATGCCTCCTTGGTTGGCTACTATTACGTTAATTGAAGCTCCTGGAGCTAGGGTCTCACCTTGTCCTTGGAATCCTGAGTTATTTCTTGAATCAAAGATCCTAGATGGGCTAATGGGGACAAATGTCATACCAGTGGCACTTATATTGGTGGAATCTGTGAAGTATCCAACTACATCTACTACTAGATCAGCTATAGCTACAGGGCTTTTAAAGCTCACTTGGCCATTTGCACCTATTGGGACTATTACCTCATTAGCTACAGTTTCACCAGTTGAGAAATTCACACAGCTTGTAGTGGTTG
>JABEUL010000216.1 GCA_013044465.1 Acidimicrobiales bacterium | reverse complement strand
GTTCTGCTATTAATGTCAGCAATTTACTACTTTATTTCAGTAGTACTCACTCTTTTCACCGGTTCACATTTTGGAGTGGATCATGGTCTCTTAGCAGTTGCGATCGCCCGCTTCGCCCTTTTACTTCCACCTGGAGTTGCTCTATTGCTCTACAGCCAAGAGCTTGATTCACAAGGATTAACTGACCTCTTTTTTGGCGCTGCTTTAGTTCCAATCATTCCTTCGATAATGACGGTTTCGTTTGCATATGTTCCTATTTCATGGGTAATCGTTATTGGAGCAACCTTGGGGGCATTTGGAGTTGTTTCATCTAAGTTTTTGACTCATCCTAAGGCAGCACCTGCCCAGTGTGTTATTGGTGGGTTCTTCAGTGGAATTGGAGCGGTAATCTCTATTCCTACTTTGTTGTCCACTTTGGGTGCTTTTGGATACTGGAACCATCCTTGGTCAGGCTCGACTGCAATTATTGCCAGATTAAATATTGGACCCAATGGCACTAAGTTGTTCGGAAACGGTGCGGTTGCTGTCACCATATTTGCAGTTCTTGCCTTTTGCTCTGCTTTAGTCGCTATTGACCATACAAATGTCAGATGGTCTTTAAATAGAGCTGTTTCTTTGAGCTTCGCTGCGGTATTTTTAACTTTAGCTGCTGTGCTTTTACCCGTAGTCGTTGGTGCAACAATTTTTGAGACCATAATAACAAGTCTTATATTTCTGAGTATAAGTGCTGCTTCGGCGCTTTGGCTTAGAATGCAACAGTCGAAAGTTCAACTGTTGCTTGGAGTGACAGTGGCACTGTGTGCTCTTGTATTTGCTGGGGAAGCTGTAGCGTGGTCTGGAGTTTCACTGGATCTTGAAGTAGCGAGCATTGCTGTTTTCTTAGCTTGGCTAGGTTCTTCCGTATTTGTGACTCGAGCCCTTCGCTCCTTATTTGCTGTAGCCATTGCACTCTTAGCTATATGTGAGGTTGGTTTCGTATGTGTTCTAGCGGACACCGGACCTTCGTTATCAGGATTTATAGTGGTTATTGCAGCCTCTTTGTTGTTTGCATTTGCACCTTATTGGAAAAAATTGCCTGGGTCTTCTGATATTGCCTCGACGATGCCCATTGGTGAAGTATCGAGGAGATCCTTTGAGGTGGCATGTATTGCAGGAGCCGTTGGCGGAAGTATTGTGGCGGCCACATCACCAAGAACTCCTTATCTAGGAGCCTCGTTTGTCGCAATTGTAGTCGGACTTTATATGTCATCAAGGCAACTTGACCGACCAGCATACCCGTGGCTTTCGATTCTCTTTGCGGTTTTTGCAACTTGGGCATGGATAGGGGCGAATGGAGTAGTTCTGGTTGAAGCGTATTCTTGGCCTGCTGTGACGGTAGCTCTCACATGTGGGTTCGCGCTTAGATTCCATGAATCAAAAGTTAAGAGCGCTTACCGTCATTCGTGGGCGTTTTTTATAACCGCTCTTATTTTTGGTGCCCTACCTACGTTCTTGGTCGGCCTCGATAATGCTAGTTTGCCACGCATAATTCTCGCCTTTGGGATTAGTTTCTCATGGTTTGGGTGTGCTTCATTTTTTGTCAAATCCAATAGGCCAGTTACCCTCATGGGAATGGGACTCTCATTCATTGGTGAGGCCGGTTTGGTCTCAGCAAAAGTAGGACTTTCACTTGATCTAATCGGTGTGGTGCTTTCAGTTGCCGGAAGTATCCTGCTTCTCATTGCACCATTGCAAGGAAAAATAATTCGCAGGTTAGATGAACACGACGATCCCAATCTTTCAAGGAAAACATTAGAAGCTGTAGGAATTGCTGGAATGGCCATTGGCACAATAGTTACACTATTTATTGCATTGAGCTACTGGACAGGCGTGACTTTAGCAATAGCTGTTCCGGTATTTCTGGTAGCCTCGCTCAAAAAAGACAGAGAGGCATATCCGTGGTTGGCGCTATTAGTTGCACTTTTTTCGACGTGGGCCTTTGTGGCAGCTTACGGCTCTAAAGTACCTGAGGCATACGCGTGGCCTGCTGCATTGGCTGCATGTGGATCTGGCCTGAAATTAAGGATAGATAGGTCTAACAATGGAAAGCCTCAGTTTAATTCTTGGGCCGCATATGGTGGAGGACTTTTCATGGCACTATTTCCGACAGTCTTGGAAGGAATCAGAGAGAGAAGCTTGTTCAGACTTACGTTGGCTGGAGCATTTGGACTAATAATTACAGTTGGTGGGGCTTGGAAACGAATTCAGGCGCCAATCGTCATGGGGTCAGTGACCATGCTTTTCGTAGGTATCGATGCGACAAGGCCGGAATTGATGAGGATTCCTGAATGGGTTCCACTGACTCTTGCTGGAATTATCTTGCTTTGGCTCGGAGTAACTGCTGAGAGAAGACTTAGGCAGTTGCGATTGGCGAGGAAAGCTTTTAGCAGGTGGACATAGTGGGTAAATTAATTCATCTTGTCAGAGATAATTGTGATGAAGTGAATGCGATTACCTTTATATGGTGAGACTAATTCTTTGGGCCCTATTGGTCCTGCTTGTGCTTTCTTGTGCCGGAGCCTCAATTATCAATAATCACTCCAACCTTCATATTATTGCTGTTCGTTCTCCTATACTTCCAAGTCCTCTTAGTCCAGTAGAATACGATCAGTCTTGTGTTAATACCGCAATATCTCAGAAAGCTATGGACAGATGTGCTAACCAAATTTTAGCCCAGCTGGATCTGCAAATGAACCAAGCCATTAATGCCTTGGAATTAATTCTTGGAAGTACTGAGGTTGAGAGTAATCAAATGCGGTGGGTAGATTATGAGCACACGGAATGTTCAGCAATAATATCTGGCACCTCAGGTGGATCTATCTACCCAATGCTTGAGAGTAATTGTGATACAGACTTAATAATCAATAGGATTGTCCAGCTTAGAAGTTGGTATGAAGGCGAGACCTATAAGGGTTCAAAATTTGATGCATTTGATGGATATTGGTTTTTCCATGGATTCTCTCTTTTAATAATTGGGGATTATGGCACAGCGCTTTTCCGAACTTACCTATGGTGTAATTCGGTTGAAAGTCCAGTGATTACGGGCGTTATGCCTGCTTGTGACACCGTTAGCGGGAATCAGATCATTAATGGCGGTTCGGCAGTAATTTTTCTCAACGCGGTAGATCCCAAAAACGGTATAGCAAAAGGGGATGTTGTCTATAGTTCCGATAATTCGATAATTGCTTCTGGCAACAATACCCTCACAATAGATGCTGGGGACCACCTGGTAATACAGTCAGATGCAGGAAACCTACCAAACATTGAACTTTGTGGATCGCACGCCAATATTCGGACATGTGGCGCATGAAACTCTCAGCGAAATGAAAATTGAATTTCAAGATCCAATTGGCTATAACCTAGGGTCAACCGGTTCGCTTTCCAAGGCCAATACTCCAAAAACGCATTCATGCACCCGATGAAGACCTTGCTTATCAACGAAACGCTCTAAAGCTTCTATTCCTAGTGCAAATTCACGGAGTGCCAATGAGCGCTTTAAACCTACTGATCTTCGGCGCAACCTCATGAGATTATTCGGAAGTGTGTACTCAGGACCGTAAATTATTCGAAGATACTCCGGTCCACGACACTTTATCGCAGGCTGTGCTATTCCGCGCTTAGATTTGACTAGAAATTCTAACGGCTTGACGACCATGCCTTCACCGCCTGTTGCAGTGAGTTCCTCCCACCACAGAACAGCTCTGGCTTCACTTTCTGGATCGTCAAGGCTCACAGATATATTCGCCGTAGTTACAATCAGAGGATCGGATTCAGATACCAATCTAGCTAAAGTGCCCATATGCCACGAGTGATCTCTGTCAACATGCACCTTGCCCTCACTTGCCAGAAGATGAAAGGGTGCTACACGTAGGTCATCAACTGAGCCAACATCCCAACAATAATGTCTGTAGGCATTTTGGTAGCCTTCGATCAAATCGCTTCGGGCTTGGGTGCGCTCTTTCAGTTCGCCTACGTCAATACCCCGAGCCATCGCAGCGGACAGATTTAGATTTGCTTCTTTAAATGCTTGATAAGCTGCCGATCTCACAGCCGCATATTGGTTCAAGAGCAACTCCGCCGCCTTAGCAGACCATGGCATCAGTTCCATATCTATTACCATCCATTCGGTTGATAACTCTTCCCACAATCCGGCACTACTGATAGCCGTGCGAAGCCGTTTCAATACTGCACTCTCAATAGCCTGATCACTGAAGAATTTTCGCCCGGTGCGTGTATAGATGATCCCACCAGCCTCATTTTTAATTTGAAATCGTTTCTCGACTGCAGCGGCGTCTCGACCAATTATTGCGACAGACCGTGAACCCATATGCTTTTCTTCGCAGATTAATGAAGTGATTCCGATGTTTCGGAAGGCATCAAAGGCCTGGATGGGATGTTCTAGGAGTCCTTCAACGCTAGAGGTTGTAGGTGGAGACATTGTTGGTGGCAAATACACCAGCCATCTCGGATCGACTGCAAACCTGCTCATTGCCTCCAAAGCCGCTGCTGAATGACTCTCGGAAATAGTGATATTGCCCAGTAGGCGAGTATGCACGGGCCTGCGACCAATAACATCAGCAATGTCAAGAAGTAAGTCGTCCCCATTTGCTGCCTGAGGCTTGTCAATTCCCAAGGGCTTTTGAGATTCGTAATATGTGCGCTTGGCCTTAACTGAAACAAGTTCCTTTTCAGGGTATCGCATAGCTGTTAAGTGACCCCCAAACACGCATCCTGTATCGAGACAAATTGTATTATTTACCCATTCGGCTTCCAGGATTGGAGTATGTCCGTATGTTACAATTGCCTTTCCGCGGTAGTCGCTTGCCCAGTTGTATCGGACTGGTAATCCGAATTCATCGGTCTCACCAGTTGTCTCACCAAAAAGGGCAAAGTTTCTGACTCTACCCGAAGCTCGTCCCTGTAGTTTCTCATTCAAACCAGCATGCGCAACTACTAAGTGGCCGTCATCGAGAACAAGGTGGCTCACGAGACCATCGATGAAGCGGATAATTTCCTGGTGAAATTCGGAGGACTCTGATTCTAGTTGTTTGAGGGATTCGGCGAGTCCGTGACTGATTTTGACTTTTCTGCCCTGAAGTGCTTTGATCAATTTAATGTCGTGATTCCCCGGCACCGCAAGACCTGTGCCAGCTTTGACCATGGACATAACGGTGCGAAGCACGGCTGGAGTATCAGGTCCCCGATCTACCAAATCACCTAGGAAAATAGCTTGTCGTCCATCTGGATGCCTAAAGGCTCCGTCCAGGAATAAATAACCTAGCTCCAAGAGGATCTCAGTTAACTCGTCGTTGCATCCATGTATATCACCTATGATGTCAAATGGTCCATGGTCGTCACGTCGATCGGTCCATAGACGTTGTCGTTCAATGACAACTGCATCGACTTCTTCCTGAGTTTTTAGAACATAAACGTATCGGAAACCTTCTCGCTGCAGGTTACGAATAGATTGGCGTAGTTGGTGGCTCTGATTTCGAATTACATTAGCCTCTAATTCTCGATCACTTCGTTTGCGAGAGCGATCGAGAATTACGGCATCAGGTAGATCAAAAACTATCGCGGCAGCAAGCACGTCGTTTTCTCTTGCTAGATTGATGAGAGACTTACGTGCATCTATTTGTACACTTGTAGCATCGATCACAGCAATTCGCCTAAGCGAAAGTCGAGCCGTTGCAATATTTCCCAGGAGCTCGAATGCTTCTTTATTGACATCAAGCGCATTTTCATCATCGGCAAGCATTGAACGGCAGGAATCAGAGGAAATAACTTCACTTGATTTAAAATGCTTTCTAGCAAAAGTAGATTTGCCCGACGAAGATGCACCGATGAGTACGACGAGTGATAATTCAGGAAACTTAATATTCATCTCGAAAATACCGCCATCTGTGTAGGTGAGCCCAGTTCTAAATGTTCATCTCCAACAGGTCGAAATTGAACTCTGTATTTATAATGGCTGCTAATCTGTTGTGCCCATTCTGCAAATTCATGCCGACTCCATTCGAAACGGTGGTCAGGATGGCGAAGTTCCCCTTTATTCAATGACGTAAACACTTCATTATAATCAGCATTAGGAGTCGTTATTATGACGCAAGATGGTTGGGCATGGCCAAAAATGGAATCACAAAATGCAATAAGTCGATCGGGATCTAGGTGCTCAATAACTTCGATTACAGTTGCGGCGTCCCAGCCTGATAGCCGTTTATCTCGGTATGTCAAAGAGCCGTGTATGAGTTGGATTCGTTCTTGCTGACGCTGGGCCATTGATTCGTAATACAGTCTCTTCTTGGAACGTTCAAGAGCATGGAGTGACACATCCATCCCGATTATCTTGGTGAAATGTGAATCAGCGATTAATAATTCAAGAAGCTTCCCTTCACCGCAACCGAGATCAGCGACTGTTTTGGCGCCGACTTCGTGAAGAGTCTTAACAATAGCTTGCATTCGCTGCTCGTTCAGACTCATCGGACGTTCAAGGCTTGCTTCGGCTGAATCACCTTGTCTGGTCCGCTCGTCAGGGTCGGAGTAGTCCTCGCCACTCAAGCGCCTTAGCGCTTCACGAGTGAGAGCTCTTTGATCCATTAGGTATCGGCGCATAATAAGGTCTTTAAGAGGGTGAGTTGACAACCAGTCACCACCGCGATGAAGGAGTTTATCTACCTCATCGTCGCCGACCCAATAGTGTTTGGATCCATCTAACGAAGGGATAAGAACTGTCAAATGGGTTAGTACATCTGATAGTTGAGCAGTAATTGAAAGATCCACCCGATGATAGCGCGACTCTCCCCATTGTGGAAAAGCGGAATCCAGAAGCTCGGATGTGACCTCAACAATATAACCAAGCGGCTCAAATAGTTGGCAAATCAACTCGGCACCACCGTCAGAGGGTAGAGCTGCAATTGTTACTTCCAATGGCATAATTGAAGCTGCAAGTTCTGGTCTGTCAAGTGACTTACCGGTTCTCGCTGAAGAGAACACTTTGCCGAGCGCTACTGATAAAAGAGAGTTCGCGCCATAGGGTCGGTCGTTAACATACTGATTAACGATCCCGGCATGCCTTTGGCCCCTTCTCCGAACTAAGTCGATCGGATCCACCTCAAGGAGAAGCGCTACCGTGCAGCGTTCGTCAGTAGCTACCGGGTAGAAGACATGTGCCGTAGCCCCAAATACATCGAAGGTTTGGTGTCGATCAGGATTCTTTCTCAGTAAGTATCCTAAATCTGTAGCAGGTCGATAGGTAGTCGAGATTGTCAAGATCATATATCCCATTGTGCACCATCTGGAGCTATTACGTGTAAAAACCGTGCACAAGCTATTCTCAGCCAATGCCTTTCATATCCTGATACTTGGGAATAACTAACCACAGGGAAATGTTCCGATTCAATTATTTGACGGCAGACCCAAAGAATTAGTCTAAAATTGTTAGTGCAACCCTGTAAGGAATTTCGACCTATTAATCAATCTGGTCGTGTGAGAAAGCATCGCCTCAATATGCTCTTACCAAAATTCAAAGAATAATTAGGCGAACCTTAAGTGCCTTAATATTGCATTTGCAATATTCAATAAACATCTCATTTCCATCGATCTTCCAGTTTGGCGATTTACACATCTTTAGAACTCACGGTAAATTGGTCATGGTGAGCTTATCCCCTGTAATGGAGGCAATCATTAGTGTTGGATATTCAAAGTCACTGAAATTATTACTACTTGAACCCGACGACACTTGTGAATAGTTGACTACTAAAAACTTACAAGTAGTAGAAGTTGGGCATGATAAAGCGGGAATGCCTTCCATGTACTCAGACAACGTTAATTGATAAGTTCCTACAGCCTCTTCTTTCCAATTGATACCTCCATTGGACGTAATCCAAAGTGACAATTGGTGGGTATCAGAACTTGATTCAAGCAATGCAACACAATTAATGGAAGTTCGACATTGAAAATCAATGGGAAATGTTCCGCCATTATTAAGCCCGCCTAATGGATTAAAGGCGAGTTGCTGATAGCTGCCTGCAATAAGGTCAATTAAAATAAGACTGTTTTGATTGGAGCTACTCCGACTCCAGAGAAAACATTTCCCCCCTAATCCGCACCTAATAGGTCCCGCAGGTAAATAACCAGTTAGATGAAGCTTGGACCAAGTGGTGCCACTGTCTGTAGTTCTATAGAGCAAGCCTCTAGAATTAGTAGCAACTTTCACTAGGCAACTTGTGTTATTCAAACAAGCGAGGCCCACTACGGAGGAAAGACTTGTCTTTTTGTTGACATCAGTCCAATTTGCGCCACCATTTCCTGAATAATAGGTGTCTCCGTAAATAAAGTAACAAGCCGATGTTGACCGGCATCTGAGTACAGGAAGATCGTTTGGACTGTACGGTAAAGTTAACACTGTTGAAAAGGACTTTCCAAAATTCCGCGTGATACCGAGATATAGATGGCTGGTCTCTGAATTGGCATTCCTCAAAAGTACTGCGCATAAATAAACAGAAGAGCATGATATCTGACTTGGAAACAAGACTCCATTGTTTGACGCATCAATTTTATCTGCGATGTAAAATTTGCTATCCGAACTTGTAATTACTGAGGCAGTATTACCTCCGTAAATCACGGAAATGCAGTTCCCTAATGTCGGGCAATCGACATTCAAAGCGGATGAAGAGTAACCGGAGAAGACTCCGTGTGCCTCACGGTATCCATTCGCAGAGCCATTTAAAAAATTACTTGGGCTAAAGCTAAAAACTGCCAACAGCCCAATGCCAAATAACAATATGCTAATTTGAAGACCAACTCGGTTTCTTCTTGCCATATAAGACAACGGCTTAATTAAGACGGCAATGATTAGTGCTACGGAGTTGAGTAAAACCATTAAAAATAAGGTAAAATCCTCGTATATTGTTGGACGTACGTTGGAAAGATTCTGGGAATTTATGCCAAACATTAAAAACACTCCAACCAATATGAGCCCTGGTTGGAGTAAGACCCCCATTGAACTAAGAAAACCTAGAACCTTAATGCTCTTGCGACTTCCGATGGATTTGGTGAGAGGGATCGATCCAAATATCAGAGAGATTATAACTATAAAAGTAAATATCAGAACTATAAGGAATTTCACGAAGTTGATCCTGTAGATGACGATACAACCTGAAGGTGAAAAAACACCGCATGACAAAACACCAGAAGGCATTATTGTCGAATTGAAAGTATAGTAAACAATAGGTGCGGCAAATAAAGTCGCTATCAAAGCCGCCTCTAAAGCCAATATTGCCCGAAGTGTATTGCCGAGTTTATTTTTCTTATCTATTGTCCTATCTCCAAACCACTATCTAGTAAATGCCATGTCGAAATAATACCACTATGACTAAATTTGTGCAGTTAAAGGCGGTGGACATGAACCACGAAGACATGGATATTTAGTTACACCCATTACGCATCATCCTGACCGGCTAGAAAGACTTTGAAGTAGAAGACAATTAGATAAATATTATGATAGAAATGGAACTACGAGAACACTAGCTGAGGCGAAGGTGAGCACAAAATGTTATTGATTCGTCCAACCAAGCTTTCAGGCAGAGAATAAGCAGGCATGTGATGGTGATCGAGATATCGAACAAGGATTGAAAGTATCCGGACAATAAGAGCGCAATAGCAATAAAAACATGAGCTTTAACTATGCATAGGCCGACTCAGTTGTAATTGCTTAAAAAATAGGGGTATTTCCACTGCAGGTATTGGCATGAATAAAGTTAGTCTGACATATCTGCAGATAATTAAAGAAAAGTCTTTGGCTAGGTGCAGCTATGTATCTGTCTCTCCTGATCTGTGGAAATCAAAGTAGTGACGGAGGTATGAAAGTGAATTAACGAGGTTACTTTCAAATCGATTTGCCTGGTGCAAGGACAATAGGTATTTAATATACTTTATGATTGTAGATGTGTCGAGATGGCCGCATCTGCCAAAAATATTATCAGTTCGCGATGAATGTCCCAGATGATGGACCTGGTATTGCGAATCTTTGGGATGTGGAGAGTATAGAGTTGAAAAGGTGAACTAAGGCGTTCTCGGCAGTTATTACCTATGACAGATTCTATAAAGCAAACTATTCCCGATGTAACGGTTGATATAAAGGCACTAACTTTATCCGCGTTGGGTCTTCTTATTACCTCAATTGGTTATGCTGCTGGCCGGAGCGGGAATTACTCTCATCTGGCTGTAGAGATATTTTTTGTTGGGCTGACACTATCATTTAGCCCGCTTTGCTACTCAGTACTTAGAAATGAAAAGGTGGCTAAATTACCAACACTTAAGTGGCTTGGTGCAATTTTATTCTTGTCAGTATTTTTTTTGAATCCCATGCTTCCAGATGGATTTGATGAACTGCTACACCAAACTACGTTGTGGCAAATCTCTTACTTTCACACCCTGAACGTTTCCAATACATTGCTTCCCATAAGCCCGAACTACCCAGGTTTAGAATCAGCAACTTTATTCATTCGTAAGTTCACTGGGCTTCCTTTTAACCTATCTATTTGTGTTTTGCTGTTTTTAGCAAGGCTGCTATTGATAGATGCCATTTTCAGATTTGTAAATTGCGTGACTTCAAATGAAGCTATGTCGACCGTGGCTGTATTGGCATATATGGGTAGTCCGCAGTTTTATTCATTTAACGCCGGTTATAGCTACGAGACTTTGGCAATTTCACTTGGCGCTCAAGCAGTTGCCCTTGCAGTGTGTGCCATCCGAAGGGGATTGCCAAGAAAGAACTATTTTCTTCCACTTTTGCTAACTATGGCTACTATTGTCACTCACCACATAGTTGGACTTGCAACCGTCGGTGCGCTTTTGTGTCTGTACCTTTATCTTGTCATACGTAGAGGATCTAAGAGTTTGGGAGGGCTTGGTGTGTTGGTGATGCTTTCTACTGCTTTTCTGACCTTGTGGACTGCAATTTCATTTCATCAGCTCTATACCTATTTGCAACCAATATTTTCTTCAGCTATAAAAAGTCTTGGTTCGCTCTTTACCCTTGGCTCAAGTCAGCGAACTCTTTTTCATGGCGCATCAGGTATCGCAACTCCGTTACCTGAGGAATTAATGATGCTTGTAGCAGCTGGATTGTGGTGTGTCCTAATTGCGTACTCGATCTTTTCGAGACCGTGGCGTCAAGAAGGTGTTATCTCGATTAGATACTTTTTCCCAATAGTAGTTATTGCGGCACTGCTTCCCTTCACTTTAATTGCACGATTAGCTCCACTGACCGCTGAAGTTGCTGGAAGGTCCACAACTTTTGTATTCTTTGGTGTCGCAGTTTTAGTTGGGGCGGCAAGTATAAAATT
>JABEUL010000215.1 GCA_013044465.1 Acidimicrobiales bacterium | reverse complement strand
CCAAAATTCACGGGTCCACGACTGATCTTTTGTGCATTTTCCCCAAGCCGTATTAATGGAGCACCTAACTTGAGGTATCTTTCGCTTTTATACTCACTTCTCTTAGTGGTGATATCGCCTCTAATCAGAGCATTAAAATCAATTCCGTCAACCCCTTCTACCCACAGACCCAATAACACTGCTCGAAGTTGGTCTAAACCTTTTCGCTTTGCACTTGCCGCATCGAGTGTCAAGACATCTTTAGAGTTCAGCGTGTCATCGACAAATCCTGTTAGAGAACCTATGCCAACTTGGATAAATGCTCTTACCCCTGCCTCATATAGGTTTTGGACCAATTCGGTGAATCGAACCGGCTCTAGTAAGTGGCGCTCGGCCAGTGTTCTTACCTCATTGATATCTTTAGGATAGGGCTCACAGATCGTTGCAGACCAAATCTCGCAACTTGGTTCAATCAATGTGAGCGAATGGAATTTTTCCATAATTGCCCCTAAGTAAGGCTTAAACATTGGCGAGTGAAAACCTGACCTGAATGGAAGTTCCTGGCACAGCACTTTTTGCTTGCGGAGTTTTTCCAAGGCAGTTCTGACTTGTACCTCGTCACCGCAAATAATCGATTGGTGTGGGCAGTTGTCGTGTGAAACTACTACGTCATCTAATCCAGCAATGGCTTCTTGTGCAACTCGCTTAGAAGCTCCAACTGCGCCAAATAAAGTATTTGGCATAGCAACTCGGGATAGATCCATGCTTGCTATAAAGGAATCATACTCACTTGAAGGGATCATTCCAGATACAAGCACTGCAGTCAACTCACCAATTGAGTGGCCAGAGACTAAATCCGGCCTCACTCTTGCTTTGAGAAGTGCCTCATTGAGTAGTCTTCCAACAGTAATAATGGCTGCGGCTTGGAATCCAATAACTCCCGAGGATTCGATATCAGGTGCTGGGTGACCTAAAAGCTCTGCAACGTCATCTACTTGAGGTGAGAATGTTGGTTCAACACCTGGGAATACAAAGGCAATCCTGCCACCTTTTTCCTTTGAAAGCATTGGATTAGAAGAGATCCAAATATCATTTCTTCCACGCCATGACTTATTTTGAGAAACTATCTTTCTCACTAAGGTAAGTTTCTTCTGGTTGGGGTTAATTACCGCAATTCGATATGTCCCGCTTGGAACTTCACTTATTTGGGATTTGGCACTTGAAATTAGATCTTCATCACTCATTTCACTCAGCCGTAGTGCCAATTCAGAAATTGAGTCACCGGCCATCACAAGAACTTTTTCACCCGATTCTTCAGCTCTTATTGGAGATATCGTAACTTTTGGCCTTTGAATTCCGGCAAGTTCATATAACTTGTCAAACTGTGAATTACTTGTAGAAATAGGACTCCTAGCCGTCGAACTTGGGGACTCTTCGAGGACTACGTGAGCATTTATGCCTCCAAAGCCAAATGCGCTTACTCCAGCTATTCGGTTGGAACCACTTGACTCCCATGGAATTGACTTTTCTAGCACCCGAAACTTAGATTGGCTCAATGTCGAAATTGGTTCTTGGCAATTGAGAGTGGGCGGCAAGGTCTTGTTGTGAAGTGAGAGTATAGCCTTCATCATTCCGGCAGCTCCAGCGGCTGCCATTGCATGTCCAATCATTGATTTTACAGATCCGACTACAGCTCGATCTGGATGATTGGGCTCATTGGCTACATCTTCAATACTTGGACCGAAGAATTCTCTTAGAGTTGCTAGCTCTGTTCTGTCTCCAATTGGAGTTCCAGCACCATGAGCTTCAATGAGTCCAACTGATGCGGGGTCAATTTGTGACGATTCCCACGCCCTTTTAAGAGAAAGTAACTGGCCTTCTAATTTTGGCTTCATGAGACTTGTGTCACGTCCGTCACTTGCGACACCGACACCTTTGATCACTGCGTAAACCCTGTGGTTGTTCGCAATAGCATCTTCAAGTCTTTCAAGGACAAAGATCCCAGTGCCTTCTCCAATTAGCAATCCATCTGCACGCCTATCAAAAGGTCGGATTGTCTCAGACGGGCTTAGAGCTCCTAGTTGAGTAAAGACACTCCAGAATGTCACGTCGTGGGCATGATTAGTGCCACCTGTTATTACGACATCTAGCCGCTTGGAAGCTAACTCTTTTGTGGCGTGGTCAATTGCCACCAGTGAAGACGCACATGCTGCATCAACTGTATATGCAGGTCCTTGAAGATCGAGGCGGTTTGCAATCCTACTTGCAGCAAGATTTGGAACCAAACCAATCATGGCCTCTGGATGTTCTGGACCAAGTGCTTTCCTAAATGACTCTCTGACCTTCATCAAGTCGTCCCCACTTACATCTGGAATCACTTCTTTTATGGTGGTGACAACTTGCTCTAGAACCCGGACTCTTTGATCGAGTCTTGCCATACCTGAGGTGTAGTATCCCCCTCTTCCAAGAATCACTCCAACCCTCGTGGGATCGTCAATCAATGACTTTGCCCCACCAGCATCTTCTAGGGCCTCTGCTGCAGTTTTTAGTGTCAGAAATTGATCTGGTTCACCGTAATCAATAGCCACCGGCATTATTCCAAAACTTGGAGCGTCAAATGTAGCTATCTCATCTACGAAGCCACCCCTTTTGCAATAAAAACGCTCAGCCCCGACATTTGATGGATCATAGTATTCAATGTCCCATCGGCCGGGAGGGACATCACTAAGCGCACTTTTCCCTGATTCAATATTTTGCCAGAATGAATTAATGTCCTTGGCGCCGGGAAATATTCCTGCCATTCCGACAACGGCAATATCAAGTGGATTTGCCTGTTGGGTCATAATAACTACCGGCTCGCCTTCTTCAAAAACGCACTCGGATTAGATCTCATTACTATTACTTGGGACTCTGATCCAAATGCGAGCTCACTAGCAAGGTTTGAGATTGCATCCGTTGGATCAAGTAATCCAACTCCTCTTTTCTCATACTCTCGCTCTAGTTCACCATAAACCATTCCTCCACCGGCCCACGGGCCCCAGTCAATTGAAATAACTCTATTGGCGCTAGCTCCCTTTGCAAAAATAGCCATTGCGTCCAAGAAATCATTTGCAGTTGCATAGTCGACTTGACCTTTGTTGCCAAATACTCCGGAGATGGAACCAAATAGCACCACAGTTGTAGCGGTCGTGCCATTTCTCTCTGATAGCCAGTTGCCAATAGTCTTGGCTCCATTTACCTTTGTATCAAATACCCTATTAAACGACTCTTGTGACTTGTCGCCAATTAATTTGTCTTCGACTACTCCTGCACCATGGACAATGAGGTCGATGCTTCCCAATGTTGCCTGGACCTCATCGAGAATCTGGGCAAATTCATCTTCGTCTCTGACATCACATGAATAGTACTGAACCGGAGAGTACTTAGAAATTCTCGTAACTGTTGACTTAATTTCTCGCTGAATTTTCACTGCCTTTACAATGCTTTCAATTTCTTTTGGACTGCATATGGCCTCGTCAATAAGGATTTTTCTAATTTCACCTTCATCCTGGGCATTTTGGAATTTGGCGTCTTCATCTTGAAGCTCACTTCGCCCAACCAGAATAACTGTTGCCCCACTGTCTCTAGCCATTTGCTCGGCTATCAAAGATGTAATTCCTCGTGCTCCACCAGTGAGAAGCACAACTGAGGACTTAGAAATAGAAGATGAAAAATCTGCCGCATCATTAAGCTCTGCTTCAACAACGTCAAGCTGGAATCGCTTGGAGTTCTTTATGCCAACGCAACATGAGCCAAAGCTGTCAGTTAGTTCGCCAAATACTGACTTGGCTATTACTTGAGCCTCCTCTTTAGGATCGATGTCTATTGCCTTGACGCATGAATTTGGGATCTCTCGATCTATTGCTCGCATCAGTCCTGGGAGTCCCGCACCTTGAGGGAACTGACCAAGTGGAATATTAGATGGAACTGTTGTGGCACCTGGGTGTCCAAAGGTCCCACCAAGTGCCGATACCCCGACTAACCACTCCAACTTCTTTTCTACTCCCAGTTTAAAAACCGGAAAGAAGTCCTTTGCGATATGTCTCTCACCAGGAATAAGTGATCGTAGGTCAATGTAGCCGTTAATGCCATCAAATAGCGACTCGTCAGGTGTCACTAATGGCGGAATGACATTAACTTTGGCACCTGCTTCTTCAAGCAAAGTTGAAAGTTCAAGTGCAATTGATCGACCATCGTCTATGAGGACAAAAGACTTGTCTTTCAATTCGACATTACTTTGGCATTCTCCCAACTCTTCAAGCTTTAAAATAAACCGCTTTGCCTTGGCCGGAACTTCACTGGTTAGATCTTTCGAGCCACCCGTTGGTCCAGGCTGCACTTCCCGGGAAATGGACGCTGCTGGAACTTGTGGTTCACGAACCTCGGGAGTCTCGCTCTTAATTGCTTCTTCTTCCACGTCACCGAATCTTTTAGCTGCGTCAATTATCCAATCAACGATTGCCGAAATTGTCTTGACCTGGGATAGCTCTTCGATGAGCTGGTCTTGAATATCTTCATTGTCTGCGCCAGGCAAGCCAATACGATCTGCCAGTTCGCTTAATATTTCAATCCTCTTAATTGAATCTATAGATAGATCAGCTTCAAGATCTTGACTTGGATCAAGCATCTCTGGTGGATATCCTGTCCTCTCCGCAACTATTGCAGTTACTGCCTCTTGTAGAAACTCCTTTGTGAAGACTTTCTTTTCCGCCTTTGCAACCTCTTTCAATTCTGTTGCGCTTGTTTCGATTGCAACCGCTTCTTCAATCCTTCTAGGAATCTCTTGAGCCACTACTGGTCGTGGTTCAAAAGTGAAAGAACCTGGAACTTGGCCGAAGTAAGAGAGCATGACATCTCTCTGAGCAGCTACCATCTCTCTCAT
>JABEUL010000214.1 GCA_013044465.1 Acidimicrobiales bacterium | reverse complement strand
TCCCAGGAGTTATCCACTTTTGGGCTGGTAGAAATGGTTGTGTTTGCAGCATCTGTCATGATTCCATTTGCCTATCTAGTATCCCACGGAGCACTTGACTGGGGACCCATTAAGAAGAGTGTTCCTCAGCTCACTAATGAGGAGCGAACTACCACCTCTACTGTGCAAAAAATCAGCGTTCCTATACGAGTTTCTTCTGATTTCGTAGTTACTGGAGAAAAAGTCGATCTTTCAGCGCCTGGCGACGCTGCTTAGGAGAGGTAACTATGGGTTTTGAATCACTACAGCATAACTTTTTGACCGGGCAATTAGAGAATCTTGTCCGTTGGGCGAGAAAGTCAAGTATGTGGCCAGCCACTTTTGGTCTTGCTTGCTGTGCCATCGAGATGATGGCAGCAGGAGCCGCTGATTTTGACCTCTCAAGATTTGGAATGGAAGTCTTTAGGGCATCTCCGAGACAAGCTGATCTGATGATCGTAGCGGGAAGAGTTTCGCAAAAAATGGCTCCAGTTCTCAGGCAAGTCTATGACCAGATGATGGAGCCAAAATGGGTAATCTCCATGGGGGTTTGCGCTTCTAGTGGTGGCATGTTTAACAACTACGCAATTCTTCAAGGTGTTGACCAAGTCGTTCCAGTAGATGTCTACGCTCCAGGCTGTCCTCCAGGTCCTCAGACTTTAATGCATGCCATATTGACTCTTCATGAAAAAGTTAGAACTGGCGAAATCCTTCAGCGCAGAGAGCTTTCAGGTGCTGGTGCCAGTATTGAACTTACCAGTGAGAATCGAGGCTTCGCCAGGACTGATGCAGGTATTCGTCCCGTGTATTTGGGGACTCCTAAGTGAGTGTAGAAGTAGTGGTGGGACCATTGAACCAAAAAGTTGCACACGTTTCAAGAGACCAATACTACTCATATGCCGAGTCCCTTTATGAAGATGGATTCCATTTTGCCTCTGACCTTTGCGGCGTTGATTACTTAGGAAATCAAACCAGAGTTCTACCAGATTCAGTTACGCCCGAGCGTTTTGAAGTAGTAGTAAGTCTATTATCCCATGGCAGTGCTGAGCGTATAAGGCTCAGGGTGCAGATTCCTGAGAGTGATCCACATGTTTCAACTCTTATGGGAATTTATCCAGGTGTAGAAAACATGGAGCGCGAGGCATTTGATTTAGTCGGAATTGTCTTTGATGGTCATCCAGATATGACCCGTATCCTTCTTCCAGACGGTTGGGAGGGGCATCCTTTGCGCAAGGATTATTCAGTTGGTCGAGTTCCCGTGCAGTTTAAAGGAGCACCTGGTCCGAGATGACAGATGAAAATCTTGAAGCAAAGGAAGATTTAAAGGAAACTTCGCGACCATCGGGGAAATCGTCGATTGGTCATTCCTCGGTATTGAGACTTCCAGAAAGTGAAGGAGTTGATATTGACCTAGAGGAGTCAATCCTTGGTCCCGGCGAGAAGATGATTGTCAACATGGGTCCTCAGCACCCATCCACTCACGGAGTGCTGCGAGTGATGCTCGAACTTGAGGGAGAAACAGTCCTGCGGTGCAAACCAATAATTGGCTATCTCCATACAGGGATGGAAAAGACCGGTGAAGAGCTAACTTATGCACAAGGTGCAACTAATACGACTCGCATGGATTACCTATCTCCATTTGCAAATGAATTAGTCTTTGCCCTCGCTGCTGAAGCGCTTCTCCATGTTGAGATTCCTCCACGAGCTACATGGGTTCGAATGCTAATGTGCGAGCTGAATAGGATGTCGAGTCATCTGATGTGGTTGGCTACAAATGGCATGGACCTGGGTGCTACGACGATGATGATTTTTGGCTTTAGAGAGCGTGAGTTGATTCTTTCGTTCTTTGAAAAAACTACTGGACTTCGCATGAACCACAACTACATACGAGTCGGTGGGATCGCTGCAGATCTTCCTGACGGCTGGGAAGATGACGTTGATATAATTTGCTCAACCGTAGAAAAGCGCTTGATAGAGTACGACGAGTTCTTTACAGGCCAACCTATCTTCAAAAAGAGAGTTGACGGAGTAGGCGTTTTAGCCGCTGAAACTGCAGTAGCACTTTCAATCACTGGTCCACTGCTCCGTGCATCTGGGGTTCCGTGGGACTTGAGAAAAAATATGCCATATCTGGCTTATGACGAAGTTGAGTTTGATGTAGTCGTAGGCACCATCGGGGATACTTTTGACAGATACGCAGTTCGAATTAATGAGATTCGGGAGTCGATAAGGATAGTGAGACAGATCCTCGACAAGATGCCAAGCGGAGACTACAGAGCGCAAGATTCCAAAGTAACTCCTCCCCCAAGAGCGCGAATTGATGAGTCAATGGAAGCACTGATACACCATTTCAAACTTTTCACTGAGGGAATTAGGGTTCCGCCTGGCGAGGTCTATGTGGCAGTCGAGTCCCCAAGAGGAGAACTAGGTTGTTATATGGTTTCAGACGGAACTGGAAAACCAAGTCGAATGCATATTAGGGCTCCGTCATTTGTGAACTTGCAGGCCTTGCCGCCTCTTTTGGCTGGAACATTAATGGCCGATGCAGTTGCAATAATATCTTCAGTGGACCCTGTTATGGGGGAGGTGGATAGGTAATGGCTCATTTGTCAAAAGAATTATATGAAAAATGTAAAAGCGTGGTTGCACTCTACCCAGAGGCGAGGTCTGCATTAATTCCTTTGTGCCATATGGCGCAGGGTCAAGACGGATGGCTCACGAGTGAAGCCATGGAAGATATAGCGGAGTTAACAGGCGTTACTCCAGCAGAAGTTCGTGGAACTGCGAGTTTTTATGACATGTTGCACTTAGAGCCCGTGGGCAAGCATGTGGTTGCGCTTTGCACCAACATTGCCTGCATGCTAAATGGATCGATGGAACTTCTAGAACATGCCGAGGAAAAGTTGGGTATATCTGCAGGTGGAACTACTTCTGACGGTGAATTCACCTTAGAGGAATCAGAGTGCTTGGCCGGGTGTGACAAGTCTCCCTGCGTGCAGGTTAATCACAGATTTTTTGGTCCACTTGATGATAAGGGATTTGATCAACTCCTAGATGATCTTAAGGCGGGAAAATTAAGAGACGATGTTCCGTCTCATGGCGTTTTGTCTCGGGTGGATCGAAAGTTTCCACTAGCTCTTTCGCCTAGTGAAATTGCTGCCGAGCGCGTAGAGATGGAGACAGCTAAGTCCCAAAGAGATGAAAAACGGAAAATCAGTGAGGGGGCAAACTAATGGCAGTAACCACCTTTGACCCGATTGTCTCAAGGAGACTCCGAATTCCCAACAGCCATACTCTTGAGGTTTATCTTGCAAACGGTGGATATGTTGGACTTCGAAAAGCTCTGTCCATGAATCCAGAAGATGTTGCAGCAGAAGTAATGACCGCATCTTTATTAGGCCGAGGAGGAGCTGGTTTCCCAGCCGGTCGTAAATGGGCGATGCTAAAAAATGATCTTGTAAAGTATCTGGTCATCAATGGCGACGAGAGCGAGCCTGCAACATTTAAAGACCATGAGTTGGTTGAAAAAGATCCACACCAAATAATTGAGGGAACAATTATCGCAGCATATGCACTTGGTGTTACTCAAGCCTTTATATTTTGCCGAGGTGAGTTTGCACTTGGTTTCGAACGACTTCAAAGCGCACTAAACGAAGCTTATGAATATGGAGCACTGGGCCGCGACATTTTTGGTTCTGGTTTTTCACTTGATATGGTGATTCATCCGGGAGCTGGCGCCTACATTTGTGGAGAAGAAACTGCACTTCTCGAATCTTTGGAAGGGAAAAGAGGCTACCCCAGAATCAAGCCACCATTTTTCCCGGCAGTAATTGGACTTTATGGCAAGCCGACGGTGGTAAACAATATGGAGACGGTATCTAACTTGCCTTGGATTGTGTTAAACGGGGGGGCTGCCTTTGCCGCTTTGGGTGAAGGATCATCAGCTGGAACCCGCTTGTTTGCTCTTTCAGGTCATGTGAATCGCCCGGGTTGGTATGAGATAGAGATGGCAAAGACCACCTTTAAAGATCTCATCGAGCACCCTGAGTTAGGCGGAGGAATAAGGAAGGGAAGATCTCTTAAGGCTTTTATTCCAGGAGGAGTGTCGGCTCCTTGGTTTGGTCCAAATGAGATGGATATGCCACTTAGTCAAGATGCGGTAGCTCAGGCCGGATCGATGCTTGGATCAGGGTCTGTAGTGGTGATGGATGAAACTACTTGTCCCGTCAGAGCCGCTTGGAGGATAACCAAGTTCTTTTCAAGAGAATCCTGTGGGCAATGTACACCATGTCGTGAAGGTTCGGGGTGGATTGAAAGAACCATGCGTCGGATCGAATTTGGTGCTGGCAGGATGGAAGACATAGATTTAGTCCTAGATGCTTGTGACAATATTTCACCCGGCCTATCTTGGCCACCCAAGCAGACAACTATTTGTGTATTAGGTCCGTCAATCCCTTCGTCTGTCAACTCCGCAATAACGATGTTTCGTGATGATTTCATATCCCACATCAAAGACGGGAAATGCAACTATGCCTGAAGCAGCCGACAAAATCTCAGTAACAGTTGACGGAAAAGAAGTCAAAGCCGATCCAGGTGAGCTAATCATTGAAGTAGCAGAGCGTGCAGGAGCATTTGTACCCAGGTTCTGTTATCACCCCAGAATGAAGCCCGTTGGAATGTGCAGAATGTGCTTAGTTGAAGTGTCATCTCCCAGAGGACCAAGTTTGCAGCCAGCATGTTTTGTGTCCGTGGCTGATGGGATGGAGATATCGACTGAATCAGAAAGTGTCCAAAAGGCTCAAAGTGGCGTCCTTGAATATTTACTACTTAATCATCCCCTTGACTGTCCGGTTTGCGACAAAGGCGGGGAGTGTCCGCTTCAAGATCAAACTCTGGCATATGGACCAGGTGAATCTAGACAAGTAGAGGAGAAAAGACATTTTGCAAAACCTATTCCAATTTCAACTTTGGTTGAGTTGGATCGGGAAAGATGCATACAGTGTGCCAGATGCACAAGATTCGCTAATGAAATTGCAGGCGAAGCTCTTATAGATTTCTTTGGGCGTGGGGAAGATACCGAAGTAGCAATATTTCCAGGTAAACCCTTTGACTCTTACTTTGCGGGAAATACTGTCCAAATTTGCCCAGTCGGTGCGCTCACTGCAACACCTTATCGATTCAAGGCACGTCCATGGGATTTGGAACAAGTCGAGAGTACCTGCACTCTTTGCTCTGTTGGCTGTAGAGTTGCCGTGCAATCCAGTGCAAATGAGGTAGTCAGACACTTAGGAATAGACATTGACAGCGTCAACCATTCTTGGTTGTGCGATAAAGGACGCTTTGGATATCTGGCAATGCGAAGTGAAACTCGTCTTTTAGAACCATCTCTTAGGGAAAGCGGTGAGTTGGTAGAGGTCTCGTGGTCAGATGCCCTTGAAAAAGCAGCCGCTTTGATCTCAGAGGCGAAACTTGCTCACGGCCCGCAAGCTATTGGATTTTTAGGCGGGGCAAGGTTAACCAATGAAAGCGCATATGCTTGGGCAAAAGTTGCCAAAGCAGTAGTTGCAACTGACAATACAGATGCTCAACTTGGAGACGGTATTCCCGCAGAACTTGTTTTAAGTCTTCCTCGAGCGACCATCGGCGATGCTTGTAGAGCAAAAAAGGTCATAGTTATTGGTGAGGACCTCAAAGAGATTGCACCGGTACTTTTTTTGAGGCTAAGACCACTAATTGCAGAGGGCAAAATAGATCTGGTTGAATTTTCAACCCATGAGACCTCTCTCTCAAATCTTGCCAAGGCTTCCATTCCCTTGGTTCCAGGCGAACTTGGAACAAGAGTTAGAGCCTTAATTGACTCCATAAAAGGAACTAAAGATGCTGGAGAGGGCATAGGGATTGATATCCAAGAGATAAAGAATGCCACGCAGACATTAGGGAGTCTAGAAAACAACCCAGATTTAGTTGTTATTTACTCAAATTCTTCGGCAATTGAAAATACCGAGGATCTTAAAGCCGGAATTTTGGCACTTGAAGAAAGTTTCAAGAACGCTAAATTTATGCCGGTTTTAAAAAGGTCTAATATCTTTGGAGCGCTAGATATGGGGCTAAGTCCAAACTTGTTACCTGGCCGAGTGACCTTTGGTGCGGCAAAAGAGTATTACAAGAAACAGTGGGGGAGTGTTCCAGAAAAGTCTGGAATGGGCACTTTGGAAATGTTGCATGCAGCGGCTGAATCAAAAATAAAGGTTTTAGTGTTGCTTGGTTGTGACCCCATTGCCGATTTCCCGGATGCAAAGTTAGCCAAGGAAGCACTTTCCAAGGTTGATTCAGTGATTTTTGTTGACTCGTTGGCAAACACTTCGCTCGACTATGCAGACATTGTCCTGGCTGCTTCGATGGATTCTGAAAGAGAAGGAAGCTTCACAAACCTTGAAGGAAGAATATCGCGGATCTCCAAGAAAGTATCGGCTTCGGGTTCCTCGTGGCCGGATTGGGCAATCGCTATCGAACTAGCCGACGCACTAGGTGATGATCTTGGGTTTGGATCACTTGATGATATAGCAAAAGAGATTGCTAGATTGGCACCTGCTTACCAAGGGCTTAGGTCTACTCTTTCTCTTAACAGTGAAGTCGACGAGGGTATTTTACTGCCGGTCAAGGCTACAAAAGTAGAGCTCAAACGAAAGCAGGGTGATCCTATGGTCCATCTTGGTTTGATTTCCGTGGAACACCAAGGAGCGCCACTAAAAAGTGGAGCGTCAAATGAACCTGGTGTTTACTCGGATGAAAAACAACAACAAGATATAGGGTCAACTATTTCATTAATTTCGAAATCCGACATTAAAAGTGATACCACATCAAAGCCAGAAACTGCGGCATCTGGCGCCAAATCGTTGAGACTTGTTGTCACGAGAAAACTTTTCGATCGAGGGACCCACGTGGACAGTTCGCTCTTTTTTCGTGACCTAGTACCAGAGCAGGAAGTGAGAATTCATCCTGAGACTGCCTCAAGTCTAGGTATTAGTAGTGGTGAGAAAGTTTCCATTTCTGGTGAGACCTGTAAAGTATCTGGGCAAGTGATTCTAGATAATAGAGTTGACCAATCTGGAGTAGTTCTAATTTGGAATGTTTCTGAAGAAGATGTTAGGTCACTTGTGTCTAATTCAGAAAAATCGGCTCACTGGGTGGAGGTGGAGAGTTGATAGGTTTAGATCCTCTTTTTAATAATGGCGTGCACCTCGCAGAGGTGGTAATCGTTCTTATTCGTGTATTTGTGGCTTTTGCTGTATTGATGGTTGCAGTAATGCTTATGATCTGGTTTGAGAGAAAAGTCATCTCAGACATGCAGAACCGAATTGGACCCAACCGAGCAGGGCCCTGGGGTTTGCTTCAGTCGTTGGCCGATGGAATCAAGTTGTTTTTCAAGGAAGATTTGGTCCCTGAAAAGTCAGATCGCTTTGTATTTAAATTAGCTCCTTACCTCTCGACTATTCCGGCCTTTTTGATTTTTGCCATCGTGCCAGTTGGGGGCAGCGTCACGATTGCGTCCCATACATTTGAACTCCAAGTTGCCGATCCTCCTATGGGAGTTCTCTTTTTGTTGGCGATGTCCTCTGTTTCTGTATACGGACTAATGCTTGCTGGTTGGGCTTCTGGATCCAAGTATCCCCTCGTAGGATCCGTTAGAGCTTCTGCCCAGATGGTTTCATACGAAGCAGCGGTAAGTTTGAGTATTGCTGCAGTTGTACTGGTCAGCATTGTCTCGGGTACCCACTACTCGACTCTGTCAACAAATGGAATTATTGTCTCTCAAGCTGCATCCGTATTCAAGTGGAATATATTTCGAACCGGTGTAGTTCCTTTTGTAATCTTTATGATTGCAATCACTGCGGAACTAAATCGTCCTCCATTTGACTTAGTTGAGGCAGAACAAGAACTCGTGGGTGGTTTCCACACTGAATATTCATCAATTAGATTTGCGCTTTTCTTTTTAGCTGAATTCATGAACACCATTACCATGAGTGCAGTTGCAGTGACGTTATTTCTAGGTGGGCCCAGTGGTCCGGGATTCCACTTCTTGCCATGGCTTTGGCCAATTCTTTGGTTTTCGGGGAAAACTCTAGTATTTTTATTTTGTTACGTTTGGGTAAGGGCAGCCCTCCCGAGGCTCCGATACGACCAGTTAATGGATCTTGGGTGGAAGTGGCTAATTCCAATTTCACTCGGGTGGCTTTTGGTGCTCGGCGCCTTGGTGGCGACTCCAAGTATCAAAGACGCCCTCTTGTGGTCTTTGGCAATAGTGGTTGGATGCGGGATTGTGGGACTTCTTTTGTCCCGTGCATTTAAGGTTGGAAAAGAGAGAGCGAGACATGTCGAATCCTTGGGGGAAGAATTGGTGACCCCTGAAATCGGTCGTCTTGATGTAGACAGCCTTGATTTAGCTGGTGGCCGGATAATGGAACTGCCTGGATTTAGCGGTGGACCATATAGAAGAGGAAGGTCGCAAGGCGAAGAGGAAAGCTCTGTTTTAGTTAAAGGCCCTGTCGGGGTTGGTCCTCTTGTTGGAATAACTGCAAGTGGAGTGCCAGCAAGTGAAATTGTGGAGATGAGAGAAGCGGAAAATAGGGTTAAAAAGGTCAGGAAAAAAGATGAAGATAAGAGTGGGGAAGACTAATGCCATCTAATTTCTTTGGTGGATTCAAAGTAAGTTTTAAGCAGATATTTGAGCCCCGTATAACAACTTCCTATCCAGATCAAAAACGCCCTAAAGCTCCGCGACTACATGGCAGACATGTCTTAAATCGGTATGAAGATGGAATGGAAAAATGCATTGGATGTGAACTTTGTGCGGGTGTTTGCCCTGCTGATTGTATTTATGTCCGAGGTTTAGACAATCCGCCAGACCATCCTGTATCTCCCGGTGAACGCTATGGGTATATCTACGAGATCAACTATTTAAGGTGCATTCACTGCGACATGTGCGTGGAAGCTTGTCCAACTGAAGCTATTACGGAATCAAAATTGTTTGAGTTCTCATTTACTTCTAGGGCAGATGCTATTTACACTAAAGAAGAACTAGTAGTAGATGATGACGGGAAACCAAAGCACCAGCCATGGGAAGACTGGAGAGAGGATGAAGATCTTCATACTTCAGGTTGGATGAGAGCTACTGCACCCGGTGGAGCCAGCGAGTACGAAGGTGTTATTTCATGGTCAGGCGAGCTCGGTTACGGCAAACGTGCACCAGAAGCTGGACAGAGTGATAATCGAGATGACGAGGCAACGGGAAACTTCTTGCTAAGAGATACCTCAGCTGATCATATTCCGGTCGAATTTGGAGGCAGTGTCAGATGATAGGTGCCTCATTTCCTGATGAACTTACGTTTTTCCTGGCAGCAATAATTTGTGTCATTGGTGCTCTTGGTGTCGTATTGACCAAGCACCCAGTCAGAGCTGCTTTGTCACTTGTTATGACCCTATTTGGAGTAGCTGTGCTTTTTGTTGAACAGCAAGCTGATTTTTTGGCTGCGGTCCAAGTAATTGTTTATGCCGGGGCAATCGTTGTGCTTTTCTTGTTCGTAATAATGCTCTTAGGTGTGGACAAAGTTGAAGCTATGGCGAAAGAGCCCTTGATCGGACAGAGAATTGCGGCGCTCCTAGTAGGTCTTGGAGTTTTAGCCCTAATAGGAGTTTCTGGATGGGGGCATTGGTATTCAGGCTCAATGTCAGTAGTTGGATCAACTTCATTGGGATCAGCAGGAATAAGGTCCTTGGCCGAAGCCACATTCACAACTTACCTTCTACCTTTTGAAGTAACCTCTATTCTCTTGATAATCGTAGTAATGGGAGCTGTCGTATTGGTGAGAAGAGGTGGCGGAGGAGGTCCTGGAGCAATAGATAAGGCTTCTTTGTCCGACGAAGATTTAGAGTCTGAGGAGGCACAGTGACAGTTTCAGTGTCTTGGTATGTGATACTAGGTGCAATACTTTTTACAATTGGGGTAGTTGGGCTGCTCGTTCGAAGAAATGTACTGATTATGTTGATGTGCATCGAGTTAATGCTTAATGCATCCAATCTAACGTTTGTCTCCTTTGCCAGACAACACCAAGATGTCGGTGGGCAAGCAGATGTCTTTTTTGTGCTCGTTGTGGCAGCTGCTGAAGTAGTAGTTGGTCTGGCGATCATTGTGTCAATATTTCGCAAGCGCCTTGGCGCCACTGCAGACGATCTGTCTTCGATGAAGGGTTGAGTTTACAAAAAGTGGAACATGCAGTAATTTTTATTCCGATAATTCCGCTGGTTAGTGCTCTTTTCCTGATTAGCTTTGGCAAAAAATTGGGAGAACCACTATCAGGTTGGATTGCCACTTTGGCAGTTGGGGGATCATTTGTAGCGAGTGTAATTACCTGGATTGGGGTTTTAGGGTCCCACGGGATTGACAGGACATTTATCCAACACCTTTTCACTTGGCTGCCAGTGGGAAGTTTCCAAGTTCAGATGGCATTTCAAGCAGACCCTCTTTCGGTGACTATGGCACTGTTTGTGAGTGGTGTTTCAACGCTTATCCATCTCTATTCAATCGAATATATGCATGGGGACAAGGATTTTCCCAAGTTTTTCATCTACCTGAACCTCTTTGTGGCTTCGATGCTCATCTTGGTTCTGGGAGCAAACTTACTGATTACATTTTTAGGTTGGGAGGGAGTTGGGGTTTGTTCTTACTTCCTAATTTCGTTCTGGTTTGAGCGACCTAAGGCTGCTACTGCCGGCAAAAAGGCAATGATTGTAAATCGAATTGCAGATGTGGGGTTCTTGATGGCGATGTTCTTGGCATTTCAGTCAATTGGATCATTGAATTATTCGAATTTGATTAGTGCAGCCCCCCACATCTCGCACACCACATTAACGGCCATTGTGGTTTTGGCCTTTGTAGGTGCGATGGGTAAATCCGCACAGTTCCCCTTATTTGGTTGGTTGGCCGATGCCATGGAAGGTCCCACTCCAGTGAGTGCATTAATTCACGCCGCCACAATGGTAACTGCTGGGGTATTTCTCATGGTGAGGTTAAGCCCGCTTCTTGCATTGGCTCCGGGTGCAGCTCATTTCATAACAATTATTGGAATTATCACCGCATTTGTCGCAGCCGCCGCAGGAACCTCTCAGAATGACATCAAGAAGGTTCTGGCCTATTCGACGGTATCTCAACTTGGATATATGTTCATTGGCGTAGGTTCAGGAGCTTATGTAGCGGCCATATTTTTGATGGTTACACATGCTTTTTACAAGGCGCTTCTCTTTTTGTCTGCAGGTTCAGTAATCCATGGAATGAACGACGAACAAGATCTAAAGGCTATGGGTGCACTTCGGGCACTGATGCCAATGACGGCTCTTGCATTTTTTGTCGGTTGGATGGCTATAGCTGGAGTGCCGCCGTTTGCTGGATTTTTCTCAAAGGGTGATGTGCTTTTAGGTGCATATCAGCAAAATATATTTATCTGGTTGGCAGGTGTGATAACTGCTGGTCTTACCTCTTATTACATGGGACGAGAGTTTTGTTTGGCATTTTTGGGAAAGAGGAGATGGGAAGAAAAGCCTAAAGTGAAAAAGGCAGCACGTTCCTCACATGCTGCAAAAGAAGTTCACCCACATGATCCAGGATTCAAGATGTTGGGTCCGATTCTATTGCTTGCAGGTTTGGCCGTAATAGGCGGGCTATTGAATCTTCCATTTGCATCGTCGCTAAAAGTTTTAGAGCACTGGTTGGCGCCAAGTTTAGGAATTGCTCCAACTCCTCTGCACGCTGCGTCATCATCTGTCCAGTGGGTGTTGGCAGTAGTGGATGCAATAGTGGCTCTAGGTGGAGGCTACATTGCATTTGCAATTTGGTCGAAGAAATCGAAACATCCCGAATTGGAGCCGGTATTTTTGCAAAGTGCTTGGTATATTGATGCCACCGGCAATGCTGTAGTTGCCAAGTCTGGAACAAGACTTGCCGAAATCTCTGCAGATGTTATTGAACCTGTAGTTATTGATGGGGCGGTTGTTGGGGTAGTTAATATTGCTAAGTTTGTCGGTGTTGGACTTCACAAGATTGCAAGCGGCTTTGTAAGGCGTGAAGCTTTAGTTATTGCTGGTGGGACTGTTATTCTGCTCTTAGCCGTAGGGATAAGAGGAGGTTGGTAATGGGAAATATCGTACCTTCGCACGGGGCCGCTTCGGCTTTGCCTTACTTGACAGTTATTATTTTGCTTCCAATAATTTTTGGCCTTGTAGTGGGCGTGCTGCCAAGAGATAAGGCTATAGTCGCAAAAGTAGTAGGCGGGATCGGCATGCTAGCTACTGCGGTATTGGCTGTAGCGATCATGTTCATATTCGCCACTGGTAAGTCTGGCTACCAGATGGTGACTGATCATACCTGGATCTCTCAACTGGGCATATCTTGGCACTTTGGAGTAGATGGTCTTTCTTTATTCCTTGTTGTGCTCGTGGCCCTATTGGCTCCAATTGCACTCTACGGAGCAGAAGAGAAATATAGAACGACAAGTTTTATCTCATGGGTGCTCATTTTAGAAGGTGCTTGCATTGGTTCATTTTTAGCACTTGACGTTTTTGTTTTCTTTATATTCTTCGAACTCACCTTGATCCCGACCTATTTTATGGTTGCTGGCTGGGGTGGAAAGGAAAGAGGAAAGGCAGCACTGAAGTTTTTCCTCTATACACTTCTGGGTTCAGCATTCTTGCTTGCAGGTATGCTAATTTTGGCAGGCCTTCATCAAAGTCAAACGGGAACTCTGACATTTGATTTAACTGCATTGGCGAAAACCCACTTAACGTATTCAACTGAGGTTTTGCTTTTCTTATGTTTTAGTGCCGCATTTGCTGTCAAGACGCCAATCTTTCCATTCCATACATGGTCGCCTTTGGCCTATAAGGAGTCCCCGATTGCCGGTGCGGTGATGTTGGCTGGAGTGATGGCCAAACTGGGTACTTACGGTCTCGTTCGATTTGACTTGACTCTGTTTCCGAGGGCTTCTTATCGGTTGGCACCTCTGTTTTTAACTCTTGGTGTGATTGGAATAATTTATGGAGCTGTTGTTGCAGCGTGGCAAAAAGACTTCAAAAGACTTGTTGCATTTTCCTCTCTTTCCCACTTAGGATTTGTGGTTCTGGGCATATTTGCCTTTACCGTGCAGGGTCTAACTGGTGGAATCCTCCAGATGTTTAACCACGGAATTGTCACCGCCGCCATGTTCTTATTAATTGGAATGATTACAAAAAGAACCGGTTCATGGCAGATTTCGTCCCTAGGAGGGATCCAAAGAGTAGCTCCAGTACTGGCTGGAATCATGATGGTTGTTGTATTGGCAGGGCTTGGACTGCCGGGATTAAATGGATTTATTGGTGAGTTTTTGATCCTGACTGGGACTTTCTTGATACATCGATGGTGGGCCGTAGCAGCTGCTGGGGGAGTAATTCTCTCAGCCGTATATCTCCTTTGGGCCTATCAAAGGGCATTTCATGGAACCCCAGATGAGGGCATTGTTTCGAAGATGAAAGAAATTAATTTCAAGGAGAGCATGATTTTGGCTCCACTTATTGCATTGATTGTTTTAATTGGGGTATTCCCGGCTCCCATGCTCGATCGAATTACGCCCACTGTAAATTCCATAGTTGCTCATGTGGATAGTGCCAACCATGTCTCGCCACCATCTACTGGGGCTAAATCAACTCTGTCATCTTCAAATGGAGGTGGAAAATAATGCTAGCCACTCAAACACTTACTTTGCCAAAAATATCTTATTGGGCAATAGCGCCTGAGGCGATATTGGTTGGAGGTGCCCTCTTGATGCTGGCGATGAGTGCAACTATAAGATCAAAAATTGACCCTGCAATATTTTCAATCATAACCTTTGTGACCTCACTGGCATCAATTGGTGCGGGAGTAATTCTCTATATAAATGTGCTTAAGCATGGAAAGTATCTAGCTTTTGACGGGGCGCTCAGCGTCGATGGATTTGGGATAATAGTTGGAATGGCAGTTGGCGTGGCCATTGCAATATTTGCACTTGGCTCAGAGGGTTTCTTGTCAAGAGAGGGTTGGGACGGTCCTGAGCTCTTGGCCTTAGGACTACTTTCTGGCACTGGGGCTGAACTAATGGCAATGGCGAATGATCTAATAATGATCTTTTTGGCACTTGAGATATTATCTATTGCACTTTATGTCTTGGCCGGAATGGATGGCCGAAGGACAGCTTCGGGTGAGGCTGCCATCAAATATTTAATTTTGGGTGGATTTTCATCTGCAATCTTTGTATATGGAATTGCCTTTGTCTATGGAACGACTGGCTCTACCAATCTTGCCCAGATAGCGGCTTTCTTTGCTACTAACTTGCTTGCCCATGACGGTTTGTTTTTGGTTGGGATGACTTTAATCTTGGTTGGCTTTGCCTTTAAAGTAGCGGCAGTACCTTTCCATGTATGGAGCCCAGACGTCTACCAAGGTGCACCTACTCCAGCAACTTCGTTCATGGCTTCAGTTGCAAAGCTCGGAGCATTTGCAGCACTTCTTAGAGTATTTTTGTCAGCCTTTATTTCATATAAGCAGGATTGGCAACCATTGGTCTATGGAATAGCGTTTGCTTCCTTGCTGCTAGGTGCTTTTGGCGGGCTTGTTCAAAATAACGTCAAGCGAATGCTCGCTTACTCATCCATCAGCCACGCTGGATTTATTCTCTTGGGTCTAGTTGTTGGTGCAGAACTGGGCGCACAAAGGGTAGTTATTTACTTAGTTGCCTACACCTTTATCGTAATGGGAGCATTTAGCGTAATAACTGTGGTCGGCGGAAAAGGGGATAATAACCACGACATCTCGAATTACAGGGGACTAGCCAGAGAGCATCCTTGGTTGTCTGGATCACTTGCTCTGTTTTTAATGGCGCAGGCAGGAGTGCCTTTTACAGTCGGATTTGTTGCCAAATTTGGTGTTTTAAGTGCACTGGCATCAAGCGGTGGAGTTGGGTCATATACCTTGGTGATAGTTGCACTTGTGTCATCTGTCATTAGCGCCTTTTACTACCTGCGAATAGTGGTTGTAACTTATAGCTCTCCTGTTGGTATTGGGGCTATCGAACCTGAGCCATTGGTTGAATCTACACATGTAGCAAGTGAACTGGAATCATCAAAGATGGAAGAGCTCTCGATGGAGTACTCTGCGTTGAAAGTGGCGATAGATTATGACATTGAGGAAATTGAAAGAGCTCTTGATGAGTCTCCATTAGAAGACCCAATTGGCAAAGTCCCGCTAAGTTCAACTATTGCAATTAGTATTTCTGCTGTTGCAACAGTTGCACTTGGAGTATTCCCTGGGATCTTATTTGCACTTGTGAGCCACGCCACTTTCTTGTTCTAGAGCACTCGTGGCAAAAAAAGGCCCAATTAGGATTTCGCAATTTGTGAAGTAAAAAAACTAACAGCCAAATTTGCTTGGCCAAATTTATTTGGCAAGAGTATGGATATCAATACCAACGAGTATGGCCACCATAATCATCACTGCCAAATATACAAAACTTACAATCCAACGATACTTATGCTTTGCAGCCCAAAATCTTCGTATCCCCATAACGTCGAAGATTAATGCAATTACTCCAATGGGAATTCCTAAATATGGTTCGCTGGTGGTTGCCAACCCTGTGAAAGGAAGGATGAAGGGAAATAGCACGTAACTTAGAATGCACCGCAGTCCAGAGATCGCAATCGAAATGCTGAATATCCTTGGAGCTTGCTCATTTGACTTAACCTTCTCAGCCCTTGTGACATCCGTAGACACACAAAGCATCTTGCAGATGAATTTCTCAGTACCTGACACTTCTTGATTCGTGGCAATTTGGGTGCTAGTAGCGCTCACCTTTACTATTCTACTTCCCCGATTAAAGGGACATGTATCGCTTGAGCCCACTTAGGGCTAAAACTGGTTTAAATCCTGGTACAGGTCAACAAAGGTCCCGCTTGGGTGTAAAATCTAGCCAATGCGCTCGTAGCTCAACGGATAGAGCATCTGACTTCGGATCAGAGGGTTGGGGGTTCGAATCCCTCCGAGCGCGCACTTTCCTCTAAGCCCTTTTTTGGCTCTTCCGATATTTACAGTCGCGTCAGATTGCACGGAAGCGCACTCATATGGTGGCTACGCTTCAGCTTTCATGACCCAACCGAGTCGATCCTTTGCTTATCAATAAACGGGGACAAGGGCATGATAGCTGAGATTCAGTCTATAAAGTGACTATGGGCACACAAGGTGCTCAAAAGGTAAAATGTATTATAAACGCGTTGTTAGGACCTATAAATTATAAGCTTTAGTGAAGAAGTTGGAATAAATAAGAGTTATCGGGACCTATTCCCGATGGTTGGTAGGCGCAGAAGTGCGGGGAAGTATTTGGGCAAGGTGGTTGCAACTTCCAGAGCAGAATTACTGATTGACGAACCATTTAAAAGTTCTCACTTTCGGATTTCAGAAAGCGTGAAACTCGAAATAAGAGAAAGAGGCCTAACGATATTTTATTCCTCTGGCCGTATTCCTACTCCGTCAATACTTTTGCTGTGGCTCTCAATGGCTGCTATGAGTTTGATTTCCGGGCAGCACCGCACATATATATTTATATCGAGCTTTGACGAACTTCAAGATGTAAATCTAGACAAAAAAGATATCAAATTCGTTCGCAAAGATTTAAAGACAGTAACGGTTCATTGGATGACCAAAAGATCTGCAGTTAAGGTATTTGCCCTCCTGAAACTTAACGGAAATTGGCCTAGAGAGAACCTTCAAGTTGAGAGATAATACGTAACTGCGGATCTGTATTGAAATTAGGGGCATTCCTTAATGCTAACTTCCTTCCCCTGCAGGTCTGCCTTGTAAAAGTTTTAAATTTAGGTTTGCCCTCCATAAAATTTCCTGGAGTGTTAAAATATTCTGAAGATGGACAACTGGAGGTAAAATGATTAATTTTTCGAAAGCCAAGTCAGTATTTGTTCCGGTTTTACTGGTTCTACTGTCGATTTTGGCAGGACTTGGTGTCAGTACGAATGCAAGTGCCGTAACTCCTAATGTGAGCTGGTCTAATATCTCTTCGCAAAAGGCTGCTATTAGTAATATTGCTAGTGTTGCGTGTCCGAGTGCGAGTGACTGTTTTGTGCTCGCATCGACTTCTACCAATTATCTTGCAATTTTTGCGACCACAAATGGCGGTTCCACTTGGTCAAGGCAGTCGACGCCAGCTATCAACTTAAATGTCGGTGGAGGAATTGCATGTGAAAGTGTTTCCAATTGTATTGCCGTAACTTCACAAGAATTGATCTCAACTACAAATGGTGGTTCCACCTGGACAGCTAGCAACCTACCTACTGGAGTTTCAGTAAATGATATATTTTGCACAAATGCAATTTGTGTAGCTGTAGGTGCAATTTATGGGCAAGCAGGTGAATCAGCTTATGCTGCGACTACTTCCGATTTAGGTCAAACTTGGTCAGCTTCTTCTGGCCTTCCGGCAAATGTGCAGTTAAATGAAATTTCATGTTTCCAGTCTGGCTCGCTGGACTGCATGGCCGTTGGTCTAAATACGGGTACAAATGCAGCGGCAATTGAAATTACGACAAACGGAGCAACATCATGGAGGTCCTCCACAGTTTCAAATGGGATTACAACTCTTACCTCGGTTGGGTGTTCGAGCTCGACGACTTGTAATGTTGTAGGATTCTCAAACACATTTAACTTAGCCGGAGCGTACAC